>JAYVEZ010000388.1:0-2184 GCA_043773645.1 Cytophagales bacterium | reverse complement strand
CAGGGATTGCTACAAAAGCTTGACTACCTCGAGGATCTCGGAATCAATACCATTTGGCTGTTGCCATTCTATCCATCTCCACTGAAAGATGATGGCTTTGACATTACCGAGCAGTGCGACATTCATCCAGACTATGGTACCCTTTCTGATTTCAAAGCTTTTCTTAAAGAGGCACACCGGCGCGGCCTCCGGGTAATCACTGAACTGATCCTCAATCATACCTCGGATCAACATTCCTGGTTTCAGAAATCACGGAAGGCCAGGACCGGATCGCGCTACAGGGATTATTATGTGTGGAGTGAGACAGCTGACCGCTACAAAGAAGCACGCATCATGTTTTCAGACCAGGAAACATCCAACTGGACCTGGGACCAGGAAGCTAAAGCATATTATTGGCACCGTTTCTATCGACACCAGCCCGAACTGAATTTTGATAACCCCGAAGTTCAGTTGGAGATGATCAAAGTGGCTGACTTCTGGCTGAAGATGGGTGTCGATGGATTTCGACTCCCCTCCGTTCCCTTTCTCTTTGAAGAGGAGGGAACCAGCTGTGAAAACCTACCGCAGACGCATGAGTTTCTCAAGAAGCTGCGTACCCACATCGACAAAGAATACAAAGACAGGATTCTGATCGCCGAAGCCAATCTGTGGCCCGAAGATGCAGCGTCGTACTTCGGTGACGGACAAGAGTGCCACATGAACTTCAACTACCCGCTCATGCCACGGCTCTTCCTCGCCTTGCGCACGGAAGACAGCTATCCAATCATCGACATCATGGAGCAGACGCCTGCTACTCCACCCAATAGCCAGTGGGCGTTGTTTCTGAGGAACCATGATGAGATTGGTCTTGAAATGGTAACGGAAGAAGAAAAGGACTATTTGTTTAAGGCCTACGCAAACGATCCACACACCAAGCACAACCTGGGTATCCGAAGGAGACTGGCGCCCTTGATGAACAACGACCGGCGCAAAATCGAACTGCTGTATACGATCCTTCTTTCATTGCCTGGAACCCCTGTGCTTTATTATGGAGATGAAATCGGCATGGGTGATAATGTTTATCTCGGTGACCGCTTTGGGATTCGCACGCCGATGCAATGGAACATGAACCTGAATGCCGGGTTCTCGACAGCCAATCCTCAAAAACTATTTTTGCCTGTAATTTCTGACCCCGTATACCGGTATGAGTCGGTGAATGTAGCAACGCAGGAAGAGAATCTGTCTTCCCTGGTATGGTGGGTGAAGAACGTCATCGCTATGCGAAAGCGCCTCAACGTTTTTGGCAGGGGTGATTTGAAATTTATTGAGAGCAGCAATGCCAAGGTCCTTTGCTTTGTCCGAAGTTATGAGAAGCAACGCATCATCGTGGTGGCCAATCTTTCGCAGTTCTCGCAAGCTACCACACTGGGCTTTACCGAATTTAAGGACTGCGATATCACAGAGGCCTTCAGTCAGAATAGATTTATGAGTGTGGGGGATGGCGACTACTCCATCACCATAGGTCCATATGGATATTTCTGGTTCCAGGTAGATGACCAGGAAAAAAAGGAACAGCCAGGTACCAGCAGTGAACTTCAGCTCTTCAAGACCGACGCCTCGTGGGAAAAGGTCTTTAACCACTATGAAGAGATCCGGATGTTCGAGCGAAAAATACTTCAGCCTTTCATGAAGAAATGCCGTTGGTTTGGTGGCAAAGCCAAGATCATCAGCAAAATGAGTGTGCACAAAGTAGTGCCACTGAAGGTGGAGGGCACGACACATTTTCTCACCATCATCGAAGTCCATTATGTGCAACGGTTGCCAGAGCTCTATTTCCTTCCCCTGACATTTGTTCCCTCCGAAGTCTTGCTGGAAAGGATTGAATACACCGCACAGAGCGTGGTATGCCGGGCCGAGATCCAGAATAAAGTCGGCTTCATCCTGGACAGCAGCTATGACCGGGTTTTCCGCGATTTTCTTTTCGCCAGCATGGAGAAAGAGGTGAGGGTGAAAGACGGTGAGGGGATTTTGGAATTCAACGCAAGTGTTTTCTCTAAGATCAATGCGAGCATCATAGAATCCAAGATTCTGAAAGTTGATTCCAGCAATACGGCAATTCTTTACAATGACCAGTACTTCTTTAAATTCTATCGCAAAATAGAAAAGGAGATTAACCCCGACCTGGAGATTGCCAGGTTCCTGTCA
>JAYVEZ010000387.1:0-10269 GCA_043773645.1 Cytophagales bacterium | reverse complement strand
GGATTCTTCTTAAATCCAATCGTTTCCACCGCTCCGGAAAGCACGGTCATGATTCCAGTTGTCGCAAATCGCTGAACATTGATCACATAGTCATAGTGGCGACTCCTGATTTCTCTAATAAGGTTCTTAAGGTTCTTGAATTTTTCTTTCTTATCAAAGACCAACACATCTCGCAACAGTGGATGATGCAGGAGCAGCTCCTCATTTCCCTTTCTCACCACAAAGTCAATATGAGAATCAGGGAATTTTTGGTGCAAGGACTCAATAAGCGCCGTCGCCAGAATGACGTCTCCGATAAATGCTGTTTGAATAATGAGAAAAGATGGATGGTGGATACTGCTAGTCATGCTGTCCACGGATCTTCTGCGAATAATATACAATCGACTTTTCAATGATTTTCATCGCAGTTTCCTTGCCCTGAAAGTCAGGCACCGTAACAACTTTGTGTTCCAGTTTCTTATAACTCTCGAAGAACTCTTTTAATTCAACGGTGAAATGCGGCGGGAGTTCGCTTACGTCGTTTAAATGGCCAACGCTGGCATCCTGTTCCGCCACCGCGAGTATCTTCTCATCCGCAAGTCCCTGATCAAACATGAGCATGACACCGATCACACGCGCAGGCACAAGGCACAAGGGTTGAATGGAAACCTGAGACAAGATCATGATATCCAACGGATCCATGTCCTCACCCAGGGTCTGCGGGATAAATCCATAGTTTGCCGGATAATAAACGGAGGAGTAAAGAACACGGTCCAATTTTAACAATCCTGTCTCTTTATCCACTTCGTACTTGGCGCGCATGCCCGTGGAGATTTCAATAATTCCATTGACAAACTCAGGGATCTGTCGGCCAATTGGTGCCTCATGCCAGGGATGCTTTATCATGGTCCAAAGGTAATAAAGAAGCCTCGCCCGGATGCTATCCAGGCGAGGCTTCCCATTTGCTAAACGATCTATTTTGAATCGTCTTTCTTCTCTTCTTTCTTCTTCTGTTCCTTAATCAGGTCTCCATCCTTAAGGCGTTTGGAAACAGCCAGGAAGGGTCCAATCACAACTTCCTGTGTATCGGTCAATCCCGAAATCACCTCGATGTTGTCATAGTCGCTGATGCCGGTCTTCACCTCAACCATTTTTGCTTTCCCATTCTCATTCACAAATACAACCACTTTATCATTCTTCTTTTGGGGTGTCTTTTTGTTTGTATCCTCAGCACGGTTGTTATTGTTAGGTCCACCACCCCCGCCGCCGCCGCCACCACCACCCGATGGAGCAACAACAACTTCTTTTGCATCCGGATTGCGTGTTGTGACAGCCGCCAACGGCACCGACAACACATTTTGTTTTCTATTGGTGAGGATGTCTACGCTGGCGGTCATTCCGGGACGGAAGGGATACCGGTTTCCCTGTCTGATCAGGTCGTCATAAGAAGAACGAAGAATGATAATTCTTACCTCGAATTCTGTAATCGCGTCGGCGGATGCCTTGTCTTTGGCAGTGTTGGCAATGTTGGTCACCAGGCCTTTGAACTGCTTGTTGATATTCTGATATGCGTCAACATCAATGGCAACGGAGTCATTCAAGTGGACGCGAACAATGTCATTCTCATTGACATTGACGCGGACTTCCATTTTATTCAAGTCAGCGATCCTAAGCATTTCTGTACCACCCATGGTAGCCGTTCCCACGACCCGCTCGCCTTTCTTTACGCTAAGTTTGGAGACGATCCCCGTCAATGGGGCCACCACCAAAGTCTTGCGAACATTTTCACGGGATTCTTTTACAGATGCCTCCGTGCTGTTAACGACAAACTTGCCGGCTTCTACTGCCTGCTTTGCGGAAGAAAGATCATTCTTGGCCACCTCGTAATTCTGTTTGGACAACTGCCAGTCCGCTTCAGAGATGACTTTCTCATTCCAAAGCCTCTCCTGACGTTTGTAGTCCAATTCTGCGCGGGTGAATTGTGCCTCCGAACGGCTGAGGCTTGATTTCGAAGATTCGAGGTTTGCCTTTTGCTGACTCAAAGAAGCTTCCGTACGTTCCAACTGGCTCAACCAGGTGTCAGGGCGGATCTTTACAAGGGGTTGACCGAGCTTGACCGAGTCACCATCTTCAACATCCAGGTCAATGATTTCACCGGAGACTTCAGGTGCCAGTTTGACTTCAATGACCGGCTGCACTGTTCCGGAGGCGCTTACTTTTTCAACAATATTGATTCGTTTTGCCTTTGCAAACTCCACCTCAATTTCCTTTTTCTTGCCAATCCATCCTGCTGATTTACCAACAAATAATAAAATGATAAGGACGACGACGCCACCTATTAAATAGTACATAAGTCGGCTGGACTTCTTTTTTTGCTGCTTTGCCATTCGTATAAGAAATTAAAAGTTTAGGGTTAGTATTCGATAGGTTTTCCCTGATAGAAATCAAGGACCTTTTTCTTGAAGATAAAATTGTATTTCGCGCGGGTCAGGTCGGACTTTGCCCGGAAAAGGTCATTCTCTGAAACCTGATATTCAATGATGCTCAGGGCTCCCACTTCAAAGCGCTGCTTGTTCATTCGGTAGGCCTCCTCCTGGGCTTTTACCTGTTTGAGAGAAGAGGTATAGGAACGTGAAGCGGCCGAGGCATCGTTGTAAGCGGTCTCAATGCTCTGGCGAAGCGTGTTCTGGGTCTGGGTGATGGTGATATCAGCAATCTCTTTGTTGATGATCGCCCTTTGAACGTTGGCACGTGTTGTAAGTCCATTGATGATTGGTATGGTCAGCTGCAATGAAATGCTTTTGAAGATGTTGTCCTTCAACTGATCTGCCTGGCCGTATTCAGGCGCAATCTGCGTCAGGTTTGGCGTATAGGCGTAGACGTTTTGATTGCTCGGCAATGCCACACCGATCGGATTTGTACCCACAGAAAAGGTGCCATCTGCCTGGTAGCGGGCTGTATTGGAGATGCTCGAATAGTTTGAAGCTGCCGATGCATTGAGTGACAATCGGGGCAGATAACTACCCCGGTTTGCCTTCAGGGCAAGTTCAGCACTTTCCATTTTCAAAATGGCACTCCGAATCTCTGGCATCGCCTCCAGGGCAATTTTATAGACACCTTCTGCAGTTTGATCCAGCACCAGATCTTCGAGCTGAAGGTCTGGGATCTCAATCTGCAAGGACTCCGATGCGGGTACCTGCATAGCCTGCTTCAATTGAAGCAGTGAAAGCAAGAGCACATTTTCCTGATTGATGGAGTTAAGTTCATTGGTGGCTACTTGCGCCTCCTGATTCAATTGGTTGGAAGTGGAGAGGGCCCCGGCGGCAACTTGTCTTTTTATACGTTCCAGTGTCTGCTGACTGGAATTCAATTGATATTTGGCATTTTCAAAAAGCTCTTGGTTGAAAATAACATTGGTGTATAGGGTGACGACATTAAGGATGACGTCATTTTTGGCTTTTTGCAAGTCATGGTTGGCCGATAGTACGTCCCGCTGATTTTGCTTGTATACATTCTGTATCCTCAGTCCATTAAACAAAACCCACGAGCCATTGATGGAAGGATTGATGGCGTCTGAATTCTTGTTTACAAACAAGTTGCTTACCGGATTCAACGCACGGCCATAATTCTTTGTGTAGGAACCCCCTGCGTTCAAAGTGGGAAGAAATGATCCTTTTGCGGCCATCATGTTGGCGCGAAAGGATTCCACATTATAAAGACTCCGCCTTATGTTCAGGTTATTTTCCAACGCGATGTCCACGCACTCCTTCAACGTCCACTTCTTTGGCTCTTGCGCCCTGAGGCTCAGGCTACAAAAGACAACGACGACCAACAGTAAAACTTTTCTCATAGTACAGATCAGATTTGCGGTATATAAATAACTTCTTTTATCCAATTAAGACTCCTAACGTATTCCAATGTTACAGGCTTGATGCCTGAATCCATCTCGATCACCAGGCAAGCCACATCGAATTTTCCCCTCCGGGAAACAGACATGGTCGCAATGTTACAGTCGTCATGGGCCAGAACGCTCGCAATGAAAGCGACACTGCCCTTTACATCTTCGGCTGTGATGATGGCGGTGTGCAAATTGGCGCTGAAGTCAGCTTTGAAACCGTTTACTTCAGCAATGTTGATGACCCCACCGCCCAGGCTTTCTCCCAAAACCTCCACGGTCTTTTCACCCTTGCGGATTTTTATCCTGATGGAGTTTGGATGAAGGGTCGAAGCATTGCCGACCGATTTGAAGTGATATTGAAGACCTTCTGCAGCAGCGATATCAATTGATTCTTTAATCCTCTTGTCGTCGGTTTTAAATCCCAACAATCCCGCCAAGACGGCCCGGTCACTCCCGTGCCCTTCATAGGTTCGGGCAAATGAATTGTAGAAGGTGATTTCAGCCTCCTCAGCCAGGCTCCCCAGAACCCTATTTGCAGCGAGCCCGATCCTTACCACACCAGCCGTATGAGAGCTTGACGGCCCGATCATCACCGGTCCAATCATATCAAAAACACTGCTTTTCTCTGGCATACGGCTTGAATACGGAAAATCACCCAAAAAGGATGTAGGTATTACACAATTCCTGCAAAACTGCGACAAAAATAGGATTTGCGTTGATAAGGTCTAAAATGATCAGGAAAATCTAGACAGCGATGGGCGCTTTGATAGAAGGATGGTATTGATAATCGACAATTTCAAAATCCTCATACTGGTAATCAAAAAGTGAGTTGGGAATCCTTTTCATCACCAGGCGCGGAAGCGGGAATGGTTCCCTGGTCAATTGTAACTTCGCCTGGTCGATGTGATTGGTATAGAGATGAACATCTCCTCCCGTCCAGACAAACTCACCGAGTCCCAAACCACATTGCTGGGCCACCATCTCAGTAAGCAGCGCATAACTGGCAATATTGAATGGGACACCAAGAAAATAGTCCGCACTCCGCTGGTACAGCTGGCATGACAACTTATTGTCCGCCACATAAAATTGAAACAGAGCGTGACAAGGCGGCAAGGCCATGTTATCTACTTCGGCAGGATTCCAGGCCGATACGATGTGCCTGCGGGAATCGGGCTTGGTCTTGATTTGATGCAGCACGTTGGCGATCTGATCGATCTTTCGTCCAGCCGGGGCAGGCCAGCTGCGCCATTGACTCCCATAGACCGGGCCGAGGTCGCCGTTTTCATCCGCCCACTCATCCCAAATACTCACACCATTGTCTTTGAGGTATTTGATGTTGGTATCTCCCTTGAGAAACCAAAGCAATTCATGAATGATGGATCGAAGGTGGATTCTCTTTGTTGTTACCAACGGGAATCCCTTGGCGAGATCGAACCTCAATTGCCTCCCAAAAACGGACAAGGTACCCGTGCCCGTTCGGTCCGTTTTACTGGCCCCGTGGTCGAGGATGTCTTGCATGAGATTCAAATATTGGCGCATGGATCAGATTTGCAACAAAGAAAATGAACCCTTCGGCCATCTCAAACAACACCTATAAATAAAAAAGCCCGGAACAAGGGTTCCGGGCTCAGAATGAGGATGCTGTTCTTAGTCTTAGTTTCCGTCTCCGCTCACCGTGATGGTCTTTGACGCACCACCCACAGTTACCGTGATGTCATTATCACAGGCACCGGTACCATAATCGACAGTGTATTGTTTGCTGTCGGCCGTAAATACTTTTGTGCCGCTGACAGGAATAAATACTTTATTACTGATGGCGCAAGCGCGCGAATAAACCAAATCTGCAGAGATCGTCATGGTATATGACTTACCATTCTTGTTTGTACCGCTGGCGACTCCCCCTTTCAGAATGGACAAGTTATCCTGGGTTGGGTTGGCCGCCCGCTGCCAGAGATAAGTGAATGTCTGTTCGCGGGAGATGAATTTACCATCCGTAAAAGTAATCTTCCCACCTGCGATCACCACCGTATACTTTGGCGCATCCGTGATGGCAGTCTGAACATTGGTCATCGTATGCGTTCCCTCAACCTTGATATCGTTTCTGCTGTAGTTAACAAATGTTGTGACGATGGTCGAGCCTGGAACAAAACGCTTTCCGGAATAGGTGACAATAATTTGCCCTTTGCGTACCACGCCCCTGGGATCCGTACATCCTGCCGTGCCAAAATCAATTGTAATCACACCGGCCGGTTTGTCTTTGTTTCCTGTACGAACGATGGTAAAAGTCGCACATTTAAAACGGTCATCAATATTCTTGAGTGTGTCGATTGAACCTTCCATCCTACCCGTATAGGTTGAACTGGAAATGCTGCCCACGGAAACGTTGGCCATGTCTGTCGCGTCGTTGGAATAAGAATCAGAGGCTGATTCCGAATTGACATTTTGCGTGTCGCTGGAGCTGAGTGCCGTGTCATTCGACTTGGTACACGAATCGAGAAGAAGCGCCAACACGATCACCAGTGTCGAGAGCACCTTCAATAAAATGCTGTTTTTTGAACTTTTCATAGGTTAGTTTATTTGTACACCCTTTAGAGTATGAATGGATCAAAAGGTTTAATGTATTGTCGGTTTTTTTTAATCAGAGGCCCCTACGCAATCTGCTTAGGGGTCAAAACCAAAAACCCGTCCCGAAACAATCGGGACGGGCTTCCACCTTACACAAAACCACAAGCCTAGTTACCGTCAGCAGTAGGTTCAACATCCTTTGACTTACCATTGATGGTAATCGTCACAATGTTGTCACAAGTGCCAGTTCCGTAGTCGATGGTTACTTTCTTTGCATCCACCGTCAACTCTTTGGTTCCCTGAACAGGAATAAACACTTTGTTAGAGATTGCACAGGATCTTTTGTACAATAAGTCTTTGGTGATTGTCATTGTATAGGTCTTTCCCTTGCGGTTGGTGCCTGATGCTGTACCAGAGACCGTCCATGAATCTTCCAAAGGATTGGCCGTGCGATTCCAGGTGCGTACGCGGTTGGCACTTCTTGTTGCAAACGTGCCATCAGGATACGTTACTTTCATTCCATCCTCTACGATTGAGAAAGAAACTGCTGCCGTTTCGCTTGCCGAAGTATTGGTAAGGGTTCTCGTGCCTTCGATGGCAATTCCATCAACAGAATAACCCGAGAAGGTAGTAGTGATCTTGGAATTGGGTAAGAACCTGCGACCCTTGTATTCAACGATCATTTTTCCTTTGCGAATCTTCCCATTGGGGCCGGTACAACCGGTTCCGAAGTCAATGGTGATGGTGCCCTGTGGAGAGGTTGCGGAGTTATTTGGGCCCTTCACCAGGGTAACAGTAGCACACTTGAAACGGTCGTCAGAAACTGTAATTTCAAAACGTCCGCTCTGATCTTCGCGGCCACCGGTGAGGGTCGTGGCATCAGATGACACGGCAACCGTTGAAAGGTCGTCGGTCTCTTCCGTTTGTGAATCAGAGTTGGCTTCACTTTGAACATTGGCATTGTCAGAAGCTGTGTAGTCGATCTTGTTGGTGTCGCTACAGGAAGCGAGGAACAGGAAGAGCGCCACCGTGCCATACGATAAGGTCTTCCGTCCAAATGAGTTTTTCATAGCTTTCATGGTCAGTTTTTGTTTGTTTTGTTGTTTAGATGGAGAATGTTTCAAAGGGTTTAACCGATGCATAGATTATTTATTAAAAGCCCGAAGAAACTGGAAAAAACGCCATTTTCATACGTGCTCAAGGGGTTAATCGTTTTCGCAGTGCTGGTGGTAACCCTGTCCCCAGCCCAGGCTCAGATAAAGATTGCCAAACTGAAATATGGGGGCGGAGGCGACTGGTATGCCAATAAGACCTCCCTGCCAAACCTGATCAAGTTCTGCAATGAGCAATTCTCCATGAATCTTTCCGCCGAGGAAGACGCCGTGGAGGTTGGTAGCCGCGACCTTTTCTCCTACCCTTACTTGTATATGACCGGGCATGGCAATGTGGTGTTCTCCATGGAAGAAGCCCAGAACCTCCGGAATTATCTCATCGCCGGTGGGTTTCTTCATATCGATGACAATTACGGCTTGGACAAATTCATCCGCATCGAATTAAAAAAGGTATTTCCCGAACTGGAATTGGTGGAACTCCCTTTCACCCACCCCATTTATCACCAGAAGTTCAATTTCCCGAAAGGGCTCCCCAAGATTCATGAACATGACGGGAAACCAGCACAGGGCCTGGGGTTAATGTACGAAGGACGTCTCGTGGTCTTTTATTCCTTTGAATGCGACCTCGGCAACGGTTGGGAAGATCAGCGCATCCACAATGACCCTGAGGCCAAGCGGCAGGAGGCGTTGCAGATGGGGGCGAATATAATCTCGTACTCCTTTACGACGAATTGAGAAGAGGAGAGGAGACCAAAAAATTATTTTTGATTCTTATTTGCATTGCATAACTAAACTATTAGTTTTACAACGTAATTAATAGTTATGAAAGAGCTCACCAAGGCCGAAGACCAGATTATGCAAATTTTGTGGTCGTTGAAGAAAGGATTTGTAAAAGACATCATCGATCGCCTGCAAAATCCCAAACCTGCCTACAACACGGTATCAACGATTGTCAGAATATTGGAGAAGAAGGGATTCGTTGGATACAAAGCGTATGGAAAGACGCATGAATACTTCCCCCTGATCGCTAGGGACAAGTACACTCAATTCCACCTTAACAACATGGTGAAAGGATACTTTGGGGGATCGTTCCAAAGCCTGGTATCATTTTTTGCTTCAGAAAATAAAATGGATGTCCGTGACATCGATCAATTGGTTAAGCAATTGGAGGGTCTTAAAAAAAAGAAATCATGAATGCTTATTTGAACTATTGCATCGAAGTCAATTTGGGGTTCATTGCAGTTCTTGGCTTTTATGTACTGATCCTTCGCCATGAGACAAATTTTGGCTTCAACCGGACATTCATACTTATGGGAATATTGACCTCCCTGCTTTTCCCTTTGATTTCATTTCCGTTTGTAATCCATAGCATTCCTACAATAGGTCAGGTCATTCCGCAACTGGCATTACCCCCCTCAATTCCGATTGTTCAATCTGTCATTGTGCCACTAACTCCCAAGTTCAATTTATGGACTGTCATCCCATGGATATACATGATCGTCAGTATTGTCTTGGTGGTGGTCCTATTTATCCGGCTGATCGGACTAATTCTCTTCATCAGAAAATGGAAGGAGACAAAACATCAAAAAGGATTTCATGTTATTGAAACAGATCGCAACCTGCCAACCTTTTCTTTCTTCCACTTTATTTTCATCGGACGATCCACCTTGTTATCAGGGGAGGAAAAAGAACTGATTGTTCAACACGAGATCATTCATATCCAAAAACTTCATTCGGCTGACGTATTACTGATGGAATCACTTAAGATTCTCTTTTGGTTCAACCCAGCTGTCTATTATTTGAAATCTGTTCTGTGCGAAGTTCACGAATTCCAGGCAGACCAACTCGCGGCGCAAAAAGGCAACATTGATGAATACTGTCACCTTCTCACCAAGGTAGCACTGCAATCAGCTGAGTTCAGGTTCGTCAATCATTTCAATAGTTCACTTACAATAAAACGCATTGGCGTATTGAAGGGGAGACAAACGAAACTTAGTCTGTGGAAAATAGTATCGGTTGCTCCCTTTATTGCCGGTTTGTTCTTCTTTATGGCTTGCCAGGACCAACTATCACAGAGAGGCAATACCGATCTCCTGCCTTCAATTTCAGGAGATCGAATGCCTATTGCGGTACAGGAAAACTTAGATAGGCTTCAAAAGATCTATCCAAAAAGTACATTTGTAGCAATTGAAAAAACAGAAGAGGGAAACAAAACACTGAAACAAATCTCGCTCCGGAAAGATGTCGGAACCTTCTCATCCATCCCTGTATTTGAAGACAGTGTGCGTCGCGATTTTATCATTGTTGAATTGACCGATAGAATTTTACGCAGGAAATCATTGCCTAAGAATGAAACGGAAATCTTCGTTCAGGTCGATGAGCCCGCTGCACCAATCTTTGGGATAGATCAACTTTACACAAACATCGATCATGTCTTGCAGTACCCGGAAGAAGCCAAAGCAAAGGGTATTGAGGGAACAGTTGAAGTCAAATTTGTTGTAGGTACCGATGGAAAGATCTTCGGCGTTGAAGTGGCCAGGGGAATTGATCCATACTTGGATGCAGAGGCGATCAGAGTCCTTTACCAGGTTGGAGAGAATTGGGAACCTGCAATATTAAAGGGGCAGGTTGTTCGCCAAAGAATACAATTGCCTATTTCATTTTCATTGGCCAGTCCCCAAAGAAAATAGAATCGTTACCTAATCCAATCCCTAA
>JAYVEZ010000386.1:0-4348 GCA_043773645.1 Cytophagales bacterium | reverse complement strand
AAACGCATTGCCATCCTGGGCCCAATTCCACGTGATCACATTGTCACACACAACGGTGAACTTATTCAAACATGGGGCTGTGTCACACACCCTGTCATTGCACTTTCAATTTTAGCTGGAAAGAATATTAAGATCGTCCCAGTGTCGCACCTCCGCACGGTAGACCTGGACAACGTAAAGGAAGTATTTAAAGGATTTGCCGGCATTGACCTGGATCATTTAACCACCAAGAATGATCAAGGCGATATCATCAGCCTGAGATTTCTGGACATGAATAACCGCCTGGAGCGACAAACCGGGTTCATGGATCCAATCATGCCCGAAGACATGAAAGGCCTATTGGATTGCAAGGCATTTGTATTCATACCGATCAGTGACTACGAGATTTCACTGGACACTTTAAAGTTTCTAAAAAAGAAGAGCGAGGGGATCATTGTTTTCGATGCCCATGGCCCAACAACCGCCTGTCTGGTGAGCGGGGAGCGTCAGCGAAAATTCTGGATAGACCGCGATCAGTGGCTCCCATACATTGACGTTATAAAAATGAACCTGGAAGAAGCACAGGCATCCTGGTTCAAAAAGGAGTATGAATCCTCGGACTTTGTTGTGACCGAAGAACTGGATCGGGAGGGGCTCCGTGCTTTTGCAGATCATTGCCTGGATATCGGTGTGAAGTGTGTCTACATCACTGTGGACTCAAGGGGATGCCTTGTATATTACCGGGAACGGGGCAAGACAAAGGAGGAAATGGTCCCGGCCATCAAGGTCCAGAATGTAGTTGATACAACCGGATGCGGTGATTCATTTGCTGGTGGTGTCGGCTATGGTCTCATGCATAAGCCTAAAGATTATGTGGGCGCGGCGAAATTTGGAAACGCGTTGGGAGCACTGCGTACCCAGGGGAAGACTTTTGGAGTATTTAAGCCATTGGCCGAAACAAAAAAAATCATCGAACTCGGCTATATTCGTCCGAATTAAAGCAACCCCGGTGATTAAAGCCTGCATTTTTGATCTGGATGGTGTTATTGTTGACACCGCACGTTACCACTATCTCGCCTGGCAACGCTTGGCAAAAGAATTAGGAATCAGTTTTACCCTGGAGGATAATGAACGCCTCAAAGGAGTAAGCCGCATGCGATCCCTTGAGATTATTTTGGAATTGGGAGGCATACTATTGGACGAAGAAAAAAAAGAGGAACTGACCAAGAAGAAGAACCAATGGTTTGTTGATTATGTAAATGCCATGAAACCTGAGGAGATTTATCCGGGTGTGAAGGAACTTCTCCAGAAAATGAAGGCGGAAGGATTAAAAGTGGCCCTCGCCTCCAGCAGCAAGAATGCGAAGGCGGTCATCAGGCTCATCCACATTGAGAAATATTTTGACGCCATGGTGGATGGAACGATGGTTACGCACTCAAAGCCGGACCCTGAAATCTTCCTGTTGGCAGCAGCCCGGCTCGGATTGATTCCAACAGACTGTGTCGTATTTGAAGACGCAGAGGCTGGCGTTGAGGCAGCGTTGAATGCTGGTATGAAATGCGTTGGCATCGGCTCACCCAAACAGTTGGGCAAGGCAAACCTGGTCATTTCGCATACGGGTGATTTTTTAATTGATCGATTGAATTCATTGTAAGTCATACTCATATTAGAATTGCCGAAACTGCATTCCTTAATCCTATGAAGAATTACATAAAACACCATGAGTGGCAGATTGTAGAGGAAGGATTTGATCCTCATTTGAACAGAATATCCGAAAGCCTTTTCAGCCTGGGCAATGGCCGCATGGGCCAGCGCGCCAATTTTGAAGAAGAGTATTCCGGTGATACACACCAGGGCAGTTATGTTGCTGGGGTATATTATCCTGACAAAACTCGGGTGGGATGGTGGAAGAATGGGTATCCCGAATACTTTGCGAAAGTGTTGAATGCACCCAGTTGGATCGGCATTCATATTAAGATCGGAAAGCTTCCCCTGGACCTGGCGAAATGTAAAGTCAAGGATTTCAGACGGGTGTTGGACATGAAACAGGGTCTTTTGCACCGTTCTTTTACTGCGACCTTTCCTGACGGCAAGAAATTGCAGGTGGATGCTAAGCGATTCTGCTCCATGGCAGATGGGGAGGTGGGAGCCATCCGCTATTCGGTAACACCCATTAATTTCTCAGCTTCGGTTACGGTCACTTTGGGCATCGATGCGGATGTCGCAAACAAGGATTCCAATTATGATGAGAAATTTTGGGTGGAGGTTTCCAAGGAGTCGAAGAGCAGACTTGCGTTTGTGACCGCGCAGACTAAGAAAACATTTTTTCAGGTATCCACTGGAATGACCTATGCCATTACCTCGGCTGGAAAACGCGTGAAGGGAACTGTGAAATCCACCAAACGCGATAAGTATGCAGATAACATGGTTTCCCTCAAATTGAAGAAGGGAGAGGAAACGGTGATCTATAAATACGGCGTTGTGCTTTCTTCTGAGAATCATCCCAAGGCAAAGATGAACAGTATTATCAAGCGGAAGCTTCAGGATACTGCGGCAAAGGGATACGATAAATTGTTTGTGGAGCATACCGCTGTCTGGTCACATACGTGGCAGGAATGCGACATATCCATCGAAGGAGACATAGCTGCCCAACAAGGGATTCGTTTCAATATTTTCCAGTTGATGCAGACCTATACTGGAAAAGATGAACGACTCAACATTGGCCCGAAAGGATTTACTGGTGAAAAATACGGCGGCAGCACTTATTGGGATACAGAGGCCTATTGTTTGCCTTTTTACCTTGGAACCTCCCATCCCAAAGTGGCGAGAAACCTCCTGGTGTATCGTTATAAACATTTGAACCGCGCTATTGAGAACGCCGGCAAACTTGGCTTTGTCAAAGGTGCAGCCCTTTACCCCATGGTGACCATGAATGGTGAAGAGTGTCACAATGAATGGGAAATTACATTTGAGGAAATCCATCGCAATGGTGCCATTGCCTTTGCCATATTTGATTATATCCGATATACAGGAGATGAAGACTACCTGGTGGAATATGGTCTTGAAGTGCTAATTGGTATTTCGCGCTTCTGGGCGCAGCGGGTGAACTGGTCGGCCGACAAACAAAAATATGTGATGTTGGGTGTGACGGGTCCTAACGAGTATGAAAACAACTCAAATAACAATTGGTATTCAAATACCTTTGCGGCCTGGACGTTGAAGTATACCCAACAAGCCCTTGACTATGTAAAAAAACGGAATGCCTCCCGGTACGAAAAGATTGTTTCCAAAGTAAAATTTAACGAACAGGAAGAGACAACTCAATGGAAGGACATCCGGGAGAAAATGTATTTCCCGGAAGACAAGCAGCGCGGGGTCTTTCTCCAGCAGGATGGATTCCTTGACAAAGAGCTGCTAACAGTGAGTCAACTGAGGCCCGAAGATCGCCCGTTGAACCAAAAATGGTCATGGGACCGAATTCTTCGTTCTTGCTTTATCAAGCAGGCAGATGTGCTTCAGGGAATCTACTTCTTTGAAGAGCGATTTGATCTCCCCACCATCAAACGGAACTTTGATTTCTATGAACCGATGACCGTGCATGAATCGTCACTTTCACCCTGTGTGCATGTCATTCTGGCTTCCAGGCTTGGGTATAAGGAAAAGGCATACGAGATGTACCTTCGGACTTCGCGCCTTGACCTCGATGATTACAACAACGATACTGAGGACGGCTGCCACATCACATCGATGGCAGGCACTTGGATGAGCGTGGTGAAAGGCTTTGGAGGCATGCGTGTGAACGATGGCAAGCTTCATTTTTCCCCCTACATCCCAGACCAGTGGAAGTCCTATTCATTCAGGCTTGAGTTCAGGGGAAGGGTAATTAAGGTGAAGATCTCGAAAGCAAAAACTGAAACAATGCTTGAATCCGGCGATCCGATGGAAATCATCATGAATGGGCAATCGATTCGCCTTACAAAGCAGGTACCTGCACTTTAATTGGAATTAGTCTGTGCAAATCTGCGTAATCTGTGGCTAAGGTTTCTTACTAGTCACAGATTACACAGATTTGCGCAGATACACTGGCATTTCATTACTTTCTATGTCTCAAGAATAAGTAGATAAAAGCCACGATCAGGATTGAAGGCAGCACGGCCACATACCTCAGGGTCTCAGCCCCGGTGGCACTTGTATCCATAAACCTCCCCATCACCGGAAGAACGATTGAAACTGAAAACATACCGAGTCCACCCATAATGGAAAGACCGAGTGCCCCGCTGGCAGGAATTTTTTCTGAAACGAACCCAAGCATGGTCGGCCAAAAGTAACATATACCCATGGCGAATATCCCTGCCGCCGCAAAGGTCAT
>JAYVEZ010000385.1:0-3233 GCA_043773645.1 Cytophagales bacterium | reverse complement strand
GGTTGATTGACAACGTATTTTTGGAGGAAAACGCTATTTGAAATCAGCTGGCAGGTGTTAAAATGTAGAATCAGGAGGAAATAATACTTTTACAGCAGCGACTTAATTTTCATAAGAAACCACAATCAATTGTCCAAAGCACTTCGCACGGTAGCCCAATATTTTCTGATGCTTGGCCTGACTGCCTTGCTGCTGTGGCTTTCCCTTCGCGGTCTCAATGTTGGGGAAGGAGAAAATAAATTTGATTTCATCATCAAGGCTTGGGATGAGTCTAGCAAAGCGTGGTTGTTGCTGATGGCGCTGGTGGCGTTTATAAGTCATTTCATGCGCGCAGAACGATGGCGAATGCTGTTGGTACCCTCCGGGAATCATGTAAAGCTCAGCAACAGCTTTTTTTCCCTCATGATCGGCTACCTCGTAAACCTTGCCGTGCCAAGGGGCGGGGAAGTGTCGCGTTGCTATAACTTATACAAACTAGAAAACACACCGGTGGAGACCTCCTTTGGTACCGTCGTGGTAGAACGCATCGTGGATGTCCTTTGCCTGTTGCTTGTCATTGCAATTGCCTTTGTGGCAGAATGGGATAAGTTGATGGGCTTTCTCTCGTCGTTGGGCGTCGGATCCGGGGGTGGTGGATTTCATGTGCCGGTATGGGCCTGGCTCTTGCTGTTGGCTCTTGTCGTTCTTGTCGTGGTAGCTTGGAGATTCAGAAGAAACGAAAAACTGCTCAAGATTATTCAAGGATTTAAAGAAGGACTGATGTCTGTGTTTCAATTGGAGAACAAATGGCTCTTCATTTTCTATTCTTTGTTCATTTGGTTTCTCTATTTTATCATGAGCTATTGTGTTATCAAGGCCTTTGATACAACAAATGAACTTGGCTTTAGTGCCGTGCTCACAGTGTTTGCACTGGGTGCCATTGCGATGGCGGCACCACTTCCGGGGGGAGCCGGGTCGTATCACACCATTGTACCGTTGGGATTGGTGATGTTGTACAATTTACCGAAGGCCGATGCCATCGCTTTTGTTTTCATCTTTCACGCCTGGCAAACATTAACCATGATCGTGGGCGGGGTCATATCATTAATTATCAGCTACTGGCTTATCCGATGGAAAAAACAAGCGACAAAATAAAAGACCTGGCCGCCGCCAAAGAGCTTGTGCTAAAATGGAAACAGGTGGGACTCAAGGTTGTGTTTACCAATGGGTGCTTCGACATCCTTCACCTGGGTCACGTCGACTACCTGGAAAAGGCCAGGTCGATGGGTGATAAATTGGTGTTGGGACTTAACACGGACGAGTCCGTCTCCAGGTTCAAAGGACCAAACCGACCCATCCAGGATCAGAATTCCAGGGCCCATGTACTGGCTTCGCTTCAGTTCGTAGACCTGGTTGTCTTTTTTAACCAGGACACGCCACTGAAACTGATTTCCGAGCTTCTTCCCAATGTTCTTGTCAAGGGAAGTGACTATTTGGCAGAAAATATCGTTGGCGCAGATGTTGTGAAAAAGAACGGGGGAGTGGTGAAAACGATCGAGTTTGTACCAGGATATTCCACTTCACGCATAATTGAAAAAATAAAGAAAACTTAACTTCAAAGACTATGACTGGAATGGCATTGATCATTGGTATTTTCTTCATGTTGCTGGGCTGGATCATCAGTTCAAGGCTGAAGAGTAAATTCAAACAATATTCGCAGACTCACCTGACGAGAGACCTGACAGGTGCAGAAATTGCGCGCCTCATGCTGGCAGATAATGGAATACATGACGTTCAGGTAATCAGTGTGGAAGGTCAATTGACGGACCATTACAATCCTGCGACCAAAACGGTCAACCTGAGCGAAGCAGTATTTGTGGGGCGGAACGCAGCGGCAGCAGCCATAGCTTCTCATGAGTGTGGTCACGCGGTTCAACATGCCACCGCCTACAGCATGCTTCAGTTTCGTTCGGCGATGGTACCCATTCAAAGCATCAGCGCCACCGTGTTGAACTACATGATGATGGCCATGTTATTCGGGAGCATTTTCGCGGGTGGATTCTTGCCCTGGAAGACGGCCCTGCTGGTGATGATTGTGTGCTACGGAGTATTTGCCTTGTTTGCTTTGGTGACATTGCCTGTAGAATTTGATGCGAGCCGCCGGGCATTGGCGTGGGTGAAGACCCGCAACATCGTTACTCCGCAAGAATATGACATGGCACAGGATGCACTCAAGTGGGCCGCGATGACGTATGTAGTGGCAGCTATTGGAGCGATCACCACATTGGTATATTATGTAATGCTGTATCTTGGTGGAAGCCGTGATTAGATTGACTGAGCGTTTAGGAAAGGGCCACGACTTGTCGGGGTCTTTTTTTTGAGACAGTGTTTTTGGAAAGCATAATCGGACTAAAGTCCATTCAGACAGGCGCAGTTAACCCTGGCCTTAAGGCCAGGGTTAATGGATAGCCGTATATCCGGGGCTTTAGCCCAAATTACTCCTGCCACGTAGACATTTGCACGAATCTTTGTTAATTCGCCTTAGACAATATCATCATGAATTTTCAACTCACGGAAGAACATTTGGCAGTCCAGCAGGCAGCAAGGGATTTTGCGCAGAACGAACTGCTGCCTGGTGTGATTGAGCGCGATACCCACGCCAAATTTCCTGAAGCGTTGCAGCGGCGCATGGGCGAACTGGGATTCATGGGAATGATGACCAGTCCCACGTACAATGGCGGCGGCATGGATACGATTTCTTACGTATTGGCCATGGAAGAAATTTCCAAGGTGGATGCTTCGGCTTCGGTGATGGTGTCAGTGAATAATTCATTGGTGTGCTGGGGCCTGGAGAAAAATGGCAACGAAGAACAAAAACAGAAATATTTGAAAAGACTGGCGGGCGGAGAAGTGTTGGGTGCTTTCTGTTTGTCGGAACCGGAGGCGGGATCAGATGCTACCAGCCAACGCACAACAGCCGAAGACAAGGGCGATCATTATTTGCTGAATGGTACCAAGAACTGGATCACGAACGGTAGCAGCGCGAGCATCTACCTCGTCATGTGCCAAACCGACGCCTCCAAAAAACACAAGGGTATCAATTGTTTGATTGTGGAAAGAGGAATGCCCGGCTTTGTGGTGGGAAAGAAAGAGGATAAGATGGGTATTCGCGGCAGCGACACACATTCATTGATGTTTACCGATGTCAAAGTTCCCAAAGCCAACCGCATCGGTGAAGAAGGTTTTGGTTTTAC
>JAYVEZ010000384.1:0-3943 GCA_043773645.1 Cytophagales bacterium | reverse complement strand
CCCGTGAAAATCAACAAAATACTGTCTCTGTGCCTCATTCTGCTCGTGCTGATGTCTTCCACGGAGTGCCTGACATTCAGTGATTTTGAAACTGTAACTGCTGAGGACGAGGCCATCGCGCAGGTACTTGAGGCTGACCACGATCTGAAGCAGGAATTCCGCGAGAGCATCAAGCTAAACCTTTCAGAAGAAACCCGATGGGGGACAGACGTGATTTCTCACAAGCTGCCAATGCTCTGGCTCAATGCGTACCATAAACTTCAATACAACCGCTATCATCAACAATTTCTTTCGGGGCTACCTTCGGATAAGTTGTTCATTACGTTTGGCGCGCTCATCATTTAGCAGAATCGTTTGATGAGGGCCGTCCTGGCCTTCAATCCATCATTGAATGTGTCAATGGTTGAGTGTCCCTGAGTTTTCAAATCTTGTTTTTTTCTATGAGAAGTTTTGCATTTCTATTCGTGATTGTCCTGGCCGCAGGGCACTCCTTGGCCCAGACACCAGACACAGTCGTTAGTTTCCAGGAGGCTAAAGTCCGCATGTTGAACTACAACCTGGGTCTTCTTGCTTCCTACTATGATATTGGAATTGCAAAGGCCAAGGTGATCCAGGCACGCGTATGGAACAACCCGAACTTTATCATTAATGGTGACATGTACAATCAGGAGACGAATGAATACTTCAATCTCAGAAGCCAGTCACTATGGCAATTTGAACAAACTTTTTCCTGGGCAGGCAAGCATACCAACTCGGTAAGACTAGCAAGGATTGGTGTTGAGATGGCTGAAAAACAAATGGAAGATGTGATTCGCAGCATGCTATTTGAATTGGGGAACACGTACTGCGACTTGGCCGCCCTCCAGTCAAAGCACATTCTTTACCAGCAAGTACTTTCAAATTATGATAGGCTGATGGAGGCTACGCGAAAACAATTGGAGGTTGGCGCGATATCCACCACCGAGGCGGTAAGGCTGGAAGCAGAGTATCTCGATGTGAAAGCCGATGCACTGGGGAACTACAATGAAAAGGAAAGGGTAGCAGGAAATCTTCGGTCACTATTGAGATTCCCACAAGACACCACCTTTTTTGTTGAACAACGCATTCCCATCGTTGGCGAAGACTTTGACCCCGTTTATCTGGCAACGCAGGCTGTTGAGACCCGACCCGACCTTCAGGCGGCAAAAATCAATGTCCGATATCAGGAACGGAACATCAAACTTCAGCAAGCCTCAGGCTTTCCGGATATTAAATTCGGATACCAACCCTATGACCGTGGAAGTAACTATATCCGTCCTTATCACGGGTTCACGACCGAGATATTTCTTCCCATTTTCGACCACAACCAGGGAAGAATTAAGCAAGCCAAGCTATCCGCATCTCAATCCGACCTGCAGTTCGCACAGATCGAAAATCAGGCCCGCAATGAGGTAGCGGCTGCATACAACCGTTACAAAAGTGCCAACGCAGGGCTCGCCAATTATAGTGGCCAGTTTTTGGACCGGCTGAAAGAGTTGAATCAAAGTACCAATGCCAATTTTCAGAAGAGAAATATCAGTCTGCTTCAATTCATTGACCAGCAACGAATCTTCATCCTCACCAACATTCAATTGATTGAGTTGAAGCAACGCTTTTTAAACAATATCAATGAACTTAATTTTTCTGTAGGACAAACACTCATCGACTATTAACATCTGAATGATATGATTTCAAAGATATTGTTTCCTATGCTTATCGGCCTGCTGGGCGCATGCAGCAAGACCAGTGATAAAAAAATCGAAGCCAAAGCACCTGCGAATCAGATTTCATTTGCCGATGAGCAATTGAAGTATGTAAAGATTGACACCGTCCGCAAGATTCCAGCCATGGACGAATTCGCCGCTGTGGGTGAAGTGAGTTTTGATGAGAACAATGTAATCAGGGTCTATCCGATTGTCAGTGGAAGCGTGAACAAAGTTAATGTTTCCCTGGGCGACTATGTAAAGAAAGGCGACATTCTTGCCACCATCCTCAGTACGGATATCAGTACATACCAGCGCGATTATAACATCGCAAAGGCCAATTATGAAGTCGCGGAATCCAACCTGGTGCGGTCTACCGAATTGTACAAATCAGGTATGCTCTCAGCAAAAGAATACGCTGAGTCCCAAAAAGATTTCAGCAATGCCTTTTCTGAATTCAATGAAAAGAAACAAATCCTTGAATTGTATGGAGGGTCCGAAAAAGATCTCGACGCCATGTTCCGAGTCGTAGCACCACGGTCCGGATATATTGTTGAACGGAATATTAATGAGGGTACCCAGATCCGCAATGACAATGCTACCAATATTTTTACCATCAGTGACCTGGAAACCATCTGGGTTTGGGCCAACGTTCACGAAAGTGACATGGCCAAGGTTCAAGTAGGCGATTTTGTTACCGTGAAAACCATCGCCTATCCGGACAAAGAATTCAAAGGCACCATTAAGAAAATAGGAACCATGCTGGATCCTCAGTCACGGGTTATTCGGGTGAGAACAGAATTGGTCAACAAAGACGGTTTACTAAAACCTGAAATGTTTGCCAACGTGATCATTACGCCGAAAAATTTTGTGAAAGTGCTCGCCGTTCCCCAATCAGCGATTGTACTGGAGAACAACAATTACTTTGTTATGAAAGAAGTGGGTCATAATGTTTTTGAAAAGGTGCAGATCAAAGTAGGAAGAAATTACGACCGCAATACGGAAGTCACTGCGGGCCTTCAGGAGGGAGACCGCATCATCTCAGAAGGATCATTGTTCGTTCTCACCGGATACAACCTGAAATAACTTTCACGAATTCTCGGAAGAAGCAGCATGAACAAGTTCATAAAATCCATCATCACATTTTCACTTAAAAACAAAGCCATTGTGTTCATGGGCACAATGGTCATTCTTGCTTTGGGAGTAAGGGGCTTTTTAACGACACCCATTGAAGCGTTTCCCGATGTGATCAACACCCGGGTGGTAATCATCACCCAATGGCCGGGACGAAGTGCGGAAGAGATTGAAAAATTTGTCACCATTCCCATCGAAATCGAAATGAACGTGGTGCCAAAGAAAACAAGCTTGCGATCCATTTCTCTTTTCGGACTTTCAGTTGTCACCATCTTCTTTGAGGATGGCGTCGACGACTTCTACGCGCGCCAGGTGGTATACAATCAAATTGAAAATGTGATCCTCCACGAAGGCGCGGATGCCGAAGTACAACCTCCTTCCGGACCGACTGGCGAAATCTACCGGTATACCCTCGAAGGAGATGGCTATACCATACGTCAGCTTAAGGAGATTCAGGACTGGGTGATTGACAAGAAAATCAAGGCTGTTCCCGGAGTTGCGGATGTTATCAGTTTTGGCGGAGAAGTAAAGATCTTTGAAATCACCCTTGATCCAAACCGGTTGATCTCCTATGGATTTAGTGCAGAAGATGTATTCACTGCAATTAGCGAAAACAACAGCAATGTAGGTGGCGATGTAATTGAAGAAGGTACTCAGACTTTTTTGGTACGCGGCCTGGGATTGGTCAAGTCGAAATCTGAGATCGAGATGATCATCGTGAAGAATATACATGGCACACCCATTTTCGTGAAAGACGTGGCGGAAGTAAAAGAATCCTTTAAGCCGAGACTTGGCAAAGTGGGCCGCGGCAATGAAGATGATGTTGTCGAAGGGATCGTCCTTTTGAGAAAAGGTGAAAACCCCAGCGAAGTATTGAAGAGCCTCAATGAAACCATTGGAGACCTTAATGACAGGGTCTTGCCGGACGGTGTGGCCATCAAAGTATTTTATGACCGCACCAACCTGGTCAACCTGACAACACACACCGTCATGGAGAACCTGATTATCGGAATGCTCCTCGTTACTTTCATCCTTTCCATATTCCTGCTCGACTGGAGAACAACCCTGATTGTCGCCATCATCATTCC
>JAYVEZ010000383.1:0-8299 GCA_043773645.1 Cytophagales bacterium | reverse complement strand
CCCACCTTACTTTTCGCCTCACGGCTGCTCAACCCAGATTCCATAACGAAGTCACCACCTGCGACTCTCTCCTTCCATCACCAACACCCCAAATCCCCCAGTTTTAGCCCATCCTTGCAAAACGGACTGCAAAGATAACAGGTGGGGTGATTTTAACAAAATGCGGCAAAATATTTTCTGAGAGTACCTTTCGTCCCAACAATCCTGTCCGCGGGTTGCCACCTGTCTTTGTAAATAGAAAAATCCTACCCATCTTTGCAGCCCTTAATTTTTAGCGACCATGA
This sequence comes from Cytophagales bacterium, assembly GCA_043773645.1. Lineage (GTDB taxonomy): Bacteria > Bacteroidota > Bacteroidia > Cytophagales > Cyclobacteriaceae > ELB16-189. The sequence continues at coordinate 8,015 of JAYVEZ010000383.1, read as the reverse complement.
AACGTACGTACCAACCCTCTCGCAGGAAAAGAAAGAATAAACATGGATTCCGTGAACGGATGGCCTCTGCCAACGGGCGCCGGGTGCTCGCTTCCCGCCGGAAGAAAGGCCGCAAGAAATTGACGGTCTCCGACGAAAAGACTTTCAAGCATAAATAAACCTCTCAGGCTCCCCTGCTGAGGATTACCTTTAATCCATGGGGAACTTACGATTTCAAAAAGAAGAGAGACTCAATCGAAAAAAGATCATTGAGGAGCTTTTTCAAAAAGGCTCCTCTCACCTTTTTTTTCCACTAAAAGTACTCTTTCTCCCGCATCCTGACCCAGCTCAACCCTGTCACCAGGTGTTGATCTCTGCCCCATCTAAAAATTTCAAAAAGGCAGTGGACCGGAATACCGTAAAAAGAAGGATTCGGGAGGGATACCGCCTGAACAAGACACTTTTACCGACATCGCCAACGTTGTGTCTTGCGTATATTTACATTGCAAAGGAAATTTTACCTTCTGTTACTATTCATAAATCGATCCGATCATCCCTGGAAAGGCTGAAGAACCATGAAAAGAAAGATTAGTCTTATCCTCGCCACAGTGGCTCTCCTGGGCTTCTTTGCCTTCACTGGACCGGGCGAAAAATACTTTGACATTGCCAAAAGCCTGGACATTTTCGCGACCTTATTCAAGGAGGTAAATACCTACTATGTCGATGAAGTGGAACCCAAGAAACTTGTGCAGACAGGCATCCAGGGAATGCTCGAATCATTGGATCCCTATACCGACTACATTCCTGAAGAGGATCTTGAGGCGTTCAGCATTCAAACAACAGGACAATATGCCGGCATCGGAGCCCTGATCGGCGTGGTGAATAAGAAAACCGTTGTAACACATCCCTATGAAAATTATCCCGCCTACCGTGCGGGCCTGAAAGTCGGAGATGAATTCGTTTCAGTGGACGGAAAAAATGTAAGGGGTAAATCAACGCAAGAAATCAGCGCGCTGCTGAAAGGAAATCCAAAGTCTGAACTGAAGGTAGTCATTGAGCGAATGGGAAAAGAACTCTCCTTTTCCATTGAACGCGAAAAAATAAAAATCACCAACGTTTCATACCAGGGCATCATCGATTCGGGAATTGGCTACATCAAACTGGATGACTTCACACCCGGAGCCACCAAAGAAGTGGAAGAAGCCATGAACAGCCTGAAACAAAAAGGTGCCACAAAAATCATCCTGGACCTTCGCGATAACCCGGGAGGACTGCTTTACGAGGCTGTGAATATTGTCAATCTCTTTATTCCCAAAGGAAAGGAAGTAGTAGCCACCAAAGGCAAAGTTCAAGAGTGGAACAAATCATATACCACACTGAACAACCCTGTCGATAACCAGATTCCGTTGGCAGTGCTCACCAGCGGCGGGAGTGCTTCAGCTTCAGAAATTGTTGCCGGTGCACTTCAGGATTATGACCGGGCAGTCCTGATTGGACAGAAGACTTTCGGCAAAGGCCTCGTGCAAACCACCCGACCATTGGCCTACAATGCGCAACTGAAAGTAACTACTGCCAAATACTACATACCCAGTGGCCGATGCATTCAGGCGTTGGACTATACCCACCGAAAGAACGATGGCACGGTGGAGAAATTTGCGGATTCCTTAAAAGTATCGTTCAAAACCGCCAGTGGACGAACAGTCTTTGACGGAGGCGGTCTCGATCCCGACATTGCAGTAAAGACTGAACCGGTTGGGTCGGCTGTAATTGAGTTGGTGCGTTCGGGTTTCGTTTTTGATTTCGCCACCCAGTATTGCAATGAGCATCCTGTGGTGACCAGTTTCCAAAACTTTCACCTTACCGACCAGGACTATCTGCAATTTGAAACCTGGTTGAAGTCCAAGCATTTTATTTATACCACGGACCTGGAGAAGCAAGCAGAAAACCTCATTGCAGTAGCCAAAAATGAACGCTATTACAATGACCTGCAAGCGAGTTTGAATACGCTGCAAACAAAAATCGAACAAAATCACTCCGGATATTTAATCCATTTTCGCACTGAAATACAACAGATCCTGGAAGAAGAAATTGGCTTTCACTATGGCCTGAACAAAGGCAAAACTGAAGTCACCCTGGCACGCGACAAAGAATTGGCAGAGGCCAAAAAAATTCTGAACGATGCGGCTGCCTATCAAAAACTTCTGATGCCTCATTGATGGCCGTCATAATCAGCATTGAGACTTCCACCTCCGTTTGCTCTGCCGCTTTGCACGAAAATGGAAATCTGATTGCCGTCAAAGAATTGCATACACCCCAATCGGCAGCTTCTCAGTTGGCTGTTCAGATTGAAAACCTTTTTTTTAGTACTGCCATCTCAAAAAAGTCCATACAGGCGGTGGCTGTCTCTTCAGGCCCAGGGTCTTATACCGGCCTTCGAATTGGCACTGCCAGTGCAAAGGGGATATGCTATGGACTGGATGTCCCGCTGCTGGCAATTGATTCCCTTCATGTATTGGCGGCGGGTATTAAGGAAGTGCTGCCGACCGACTTGCTTTGTCCCATGATTGATGCCCGTCGGATGGAAGTCTACTGCAGTTTATTTGACTCTTCCATGAATATACTCGAGAAAACGCATGCCAAGATCATTGACTCCGACAGTTTCAAAGATCTTCTGGACCTTCACCGCATACAGTTTTTTGGAAATGGGGCCGACAAGTGCCGAGGGGTTATCGTTCACCCCCACGCCATTTTCTTAGACAACGTGTATTCAACCGCTTCCAACATGGGAAAACATGCATTTGAGAAATTTCAAGAAGGTGAATTCGAAAACCTCGAATCATTTGAACCCAATTATCTGAAGGACTTCGTTGCGAAAACTAAATCTGCCGGGAAGCTGTTGTAACTGTACCTTTGTCATTCACCGTGGACGAACAAGCAATCATCAACCGTGTGGCCAACAGTTCACTGATTACCCTCAATCTGGAGGAACTGTATCCGGGCGGAGCATTGGCCGAAATTGATTTGAAAGATCTTCTCTTTCAGGAACTCATTCTGCGTGAAAAAGATCTCCGGGATTTTATCAAGACGCACAACTGGCAGCAGTATCAAAACACCCATGTTGCCATATTTTGCTCGGCGGATGCCGTCATCCCAACGTGGGCTTATATGCTGATTGGTATTGCGCTGCAACCTTTCGCTGCGACCCTTGTATTCGGAAACCGCTCCGTGTTGCTTTCGAAAATTTATCAGGATGCATTGGACAAAGTGAACTGGGAAAAATTCAAGGATGTAAAAGTTGTCATCAAAGGATGCAGCGACCTTCACGTTCCTGAATCAGCCTATCTGACAGCGGCCGCCCGACTCCGCCCTTTGGCTGCCAGCATCTTGTATGGTGAGCCCTGCAGCACCGTGCCGTTATACAAAAAGCCAAAATAGCATGGCCGAAAAATCAATCATCATGTTTGACGGCGTCTGCAACCTCTGCAATGGCTTTGTGAATTTTTTGATCCCCCGCGACACAAAAAAAAATTTCTTGTTTGGATCTCTCCAATCTGCCAAGGTCAAGACAATTCTTCAACCACATAATGTTTCAATCACCGATCTTTCCACAGTAATTTTATTGGAAGATAATCAGCTCTATACCCAATCAACGGCGGTGCTGAAAATTTTCAGGAAGATGTCAGGAGGCTGGCCCCTGTTGTACGGTTTTATTGTTGTGCCCAAGCCCGTGCGGGATTTCGTCTACAACCTGGTGGCAAAGAACCGGTACAAACTATTTGGAAAGAAAGACACCTGCATGCTCCCTACCCCTGAACTCAAAGCTAAGTTTGTGGAATAACCTGTAGTCATCAGGTTGAATAATTTCAGTTATTTTGTGCGTACCTAAGCCGCCTCATGAAATTTGATCGTTTGCAATATTCCGATGCTGTCCTGAAGCAACTGTACACTGAGTTGTTATGGCCCCGTTTGGTTGAAGAGAAAATGCTTATCCTCCTAAGACAAAACAAGATCAGCAAATGGTTCAGCGGCATCGGACAAGAGGCTATTTCCGTGGGTGTCACGCAGGCACTTGAAGCAGATGAATACATTTTGCCCATGCACCGAAACCTGGGGGTATTCACCGGTCGCAAGATCCCCTTCCAAAAGCTTTTCTCCCAATGGCAAGGCACCCTGAGTGGCTATACCAAAGGGCGTGACCGCTCCTTTCACTTTGGAACCAATGAACATCACATCGTCGGGATGATTTCACACCTGGGACCCCAAAACGGTGTGGCTGACGGGATTGCGTTGGCTTCCAAGCTTAAGAAAGAAAAAAAGGTCACTGTGGTATTTAATGGAGACGGTGGCACGAGCGAAGGAGATTTCCATGAGGCCATCAATGTTGCGGCAGTGTGGGACCTTCCCGTAATTTTTGTGATTGAGAACAATGGCTACGGACTTTCCACGCCGAGCAATGAACAATTTCGATGCAAGAATTTTGTGGACAAGGCTGTGGGATATGGAATTGAAGGCGTACAAGTTGACGGGAACAACATTCTGGAAGTCTACCACACCATCAAGACCCTGGCTGAAAGTGTGCGTGCAAAACCAAGGCCTATCTTATTGGAATGTATCACGTTTCGGATGCGCGGACATGAAGAAGCTTCAGGAACCAAGTATGTCCCTAAAAAACTAATGGAGGAGTGGGCGATCAAAGACCCCGTGATCAATTTTGAAGCGTATCTGTTGAAAGAGGAAATCATTGATCAGACTTTTGCCGACAACCTGAAAAAGAAAATCAAAAAAGAAATTGAGGATGGATTGAAGGAGGCTTTTAAAGAGACACCTCCTCCCGCCAATACACAATATGAACTAGACGATGTCTTCGCGCCGTTTTCTCAAACCATTCATGAACCAAGAAGTGAGGCGAAATCAGAACGACGGTTCATTGATGCCATCGGTGACGGACTTCGCCAAAGCATGGAACGGTACGACCAGCTGGTTTTGATGGGTCAGGATATTGCTGAATATGGTGGCGTGTTCAAAATTACGGAAGGCTTCGTTGAAAAGTTCGGCAAGGACCGAGTGAGGAATACTCCCATCTGCGAGTCGGCCATCGTGGGAGCCGGTTTGGGCCTTTCCATAAAGGGAATGAAGGCCATGGTTGAAATGCAGTTTGCGGATTTTGTTACTGAGGGATTTAATCAGATTGTCAATAATCTCGCAAAGTCGCATTGGCGATGGGGACAAAACGCGGATGTTGTCGTTCGCATGCCTACGGGCGCAGGCACGGCTGCCGGACCATTCCATTCGCAAAGCAATGAAGCCTGGTTTTTTCATACGCCAGGTTTAAAAATTGTTTATCCTTCAAATCCCTATGACGCCAAAGGCCTTTTGTGCGCAGCCATAGAAGACCCCAACCCATATCTCTACTTTGAGCACAAGCTGCTTTACCGTTCCATCAAGGATCTGATTCCTGATGATTATTATACCATTGAGGTTGGGAAGGCAAAACTGGTGAGCGAAGGACATGACCTTTCCATCATTACCTATGGCGCCGGCGTACTTTGGGCAAAAGAAGCGATGAATTCCCTGACCCACATACAAGCCGACATCCTGGATCTCCGCACACTTTTGCCGTGGGACAAAGAAGCGGTAGAACAGACGGTAAAGAAAACGAACCGTGTGCTGGTTCTTCATGAAGACACATTAACGGGTGGTGTTGGCGCAGAAATTTCTGCATGGATCAACGAACATCTTTTTCAACACCTGGATGCCCCTGTCACGAGGGTCGCCAGTCTTGATACCCCCATTCCTTTTGCGCCCACCCTGGAAAAGAACTTTCTGCCCCAGATCCGCTTAGCAAAAAAAATTGAGGAGATCACGGCGTATTAATATCACCCCTTGTTTCGTTGGAGTCATGGAATCTCACATTTTGCTTATCTTAGCCTGTTTTCCTGTCATTTTTTGAAACGGCACACACTACATAGGGGCCCTGTTTACAACCGGATGCTGAAATTCTTCGGACTCTCAGTATTGCTGCTATTGCTGTCGACTTACACATTTGCCCAAAACACAAAGGGTGACCGGCCAGTAAAAAACGACCGTCAGATTCGCGAAACGAAGATGAAGACAGTCCGTAAAAAAGAAAAACGCAGTACCCGTGACATCGCCAACCGGAGGCTTCGAACGAAAAACAAATCTTCCGCCAACCGTGCGAATGCCAATTATCCGCAACCATCTCCCTATTCAAACCGGACCCAACTGCATAAAGATAAAAGTTCGAAACCGCGCGGGAGGGTCTTTACACAGTCACCACGGGAAAGTCGTACCCGTCCATGGAAAGGAGATGTGTCTGGTTATCCGATCAGACGAATCAAGCCAAGCCCCAATGAGGCTGCCCGCAACAATGTATACCCACAAAGCGGGCCGTTCATTCATGGCTATCGCAAGAAACCAAAGGAAGAGAAGCCACACCGGGTAGTAACAAACTTGCAAGGCCGGAGGGTAGGCCAACAGAAACCTAGAAAAAATGTTGAACACGCCTGGAAAGGAGGCGTCGACAAGGGGCCGCTCAAGAATCAAAGTGTTTCGGGATCTATGCGGAATGTGTATCCCCAAAAGGGACCTTATGTAAAGTACTACCGCAAACATTTGGACGAACATGATAAGCCCGTGTCCAACAAAAAGGAGCTGGCTCAAATCAGAAAATTTAGTCGTACGCCACGAGCCGCAGCAGGACAGGCAGGAAGTACTCCCTCGTACAGCAGGCCCTTTATACAAAAGGGCAAAAAGAATGTCTATTGGGGAAAGTTCTCAAAAAAAGAAAGGCCTTACACTCGAGATATTACTGGAGGGCCGTTGCGCACACGCAACTTTAAGACTACCCTGCCTGGTGTGGTAGGAACTGATACCGTAAAATTTTTTGGGCGTAAGCCTATGGGTGATCGTTCATCACGGGTGGGTGGAGGAGGATATGCTACTGCCACTCAAGGAGGTCGTGGTTGGAAAGGCGATGTCGCTGGATGGCGGCTTCGAAAATCCAAAAAAAATAAAAGAGAAGTAAAAGGAAGGTTTGTGTTCCCACGCCAGCTTTCCATTTCTGAAATGGGCGAACGTGCCGGGGAACAATTGCCTGGTGGTGGATATAAGACAGGATCCAAACGAGGCGAGAGGCCTGAAAACAAATCAGTTCCTTCCATCTTTCTTGAGAGAGATTTAGGAGCTAGGGGAAAAGGAATCAAACGGCCTCCCAAGGGTGGCGGAAGCATCAGTGGACAAAGAAGAAATAACAAGGGCCAGCCCATCCAGGGAAAGCTCCCCGGGATTGGTGCGGCGGGTGTCAGCGGCTACAGGGGATTCTCACAACAACGTCAGGGCTTTTCGCGTCAAGGCCCGGGCTATTCCGGAAACATGAGACGGGCATCCCCGGGATTTTCACGGAATGGCGCCAATTATTCAGGCAATATTCGAAGAAGTTCAATCCGCGGATTTAACAGAGATGGTGTAGACTATTCTGGGAAAATCAAGAGAGGCCAGGCCGGTGGATTTTCACGGGAGGGGGCAAACTATTCTGGCAATATCCGGAGGAGCACCATACGTGGTTTCAACAAAGATGGTGTGGACTACTCTGGCAGAATCAAGCGAAGTCAAATTCGTGGATTCTCGAAAGATGGAATTGATTATTCAGGAAACATCCGGAGAAGCAGTATCGGTGGCTTCAACAAAGATGGCGTAGATTACTCGGGCAGAATCAAACGAAGTCAAATTGGTGTGTTTTCCAGGGATGGAGCGAACTACTCAGGAAATATCCGGAGGAGCAGCATTCGGGGATTCAACAAAGACGGAGTAAACTACTCTGGCAATATCAAGAGAAGTCAAATGCGCGGAATCTCAAAGAATGGTGTTGACTATTCTGGTAACATTCCAAGGTATACCATTCAGGGTTTTTCCAAGAATGGCGTTGAGTATTCAGGAAGAATGAAGCGGAGCCAACTGAGTGAATTTTCAAAACAAGGATCCGACTATTCAGGCAACATGCGCAGAAGCAACATAAG
>JAYVEZ010000382.1:0-9050 GCA_043773645.1 Cytophagales bacterium | reverse complement strand
TTTGCACTTCTTCCGGAGTCCTCACATCCAGGAGCACAGCCCCTGGTGTAGACTGGGATTGTTGTTCAAAGTCCGCGGGGGGCAAAGAAAGTTTCTCGGTTGGTTGGCTGGAGCAAGCGCTCAAACCCAACACCACCAGCAATAAACATACGGTGTGTTTCATAGGTCTTAATAGCTTTATTTCGGACCTAAAGGTACTGAGAACGGCACGAAAATCAGTTGCCAGGATTTGTTAAAGTGCAAGCATAGTTTATTCGTTCCTTAATGAATTGACTGGATTGGCGTGTGCAGCACGCAGGGCTTGGGTGGAAACGATGACGATCGCAAAAATCAGTGCTATGAGTCCGGTGACGGGAAAAATCCACCAGGCAATTTGGATGCGGTATTGATATCTTTCCAGAAAACTGTTGAGCAGCCACCATGCGATGGGAGCAGAGATCAAGAAAGCGATGATGACCAGCCTTGAGAAATCCCTGGACATCAGGGCGACAAGGCCACTGACGGAGGCGCCCATTACTTTGCGGATACCGATTTCCTTGTTTCGTTGCTCAGCGGTAAAGGCTGCCAACCCAAACAAACCAAGACCGGTAATAATAATGGCGAGCGTAGCAAAGAGACTTGCCAGCCGGCTGGTCATGCTGATGGAGGTGAATTTCTTCTGAAACTCCACATCCGCGAACGAGTACTGAAATGGATAGGCACTGTTGTATTTCTTGAAAATCTCTTCAACTTTCTTTATAGAGCCAGGAAGGTCGCTTGTTTTTTCCAGCCGGATGGTGACGGCGCTGATCCATCCTGGATCCAGTACCATGAACATGGGGTTAACGGGCCTTGATGGATCACCCATCAGCACATTGTCAACAATACCAATCAGTTCGCGTTTTTTCCCCCACAAGTCGAGCCGCTCACCAATGGGATTTTTCAGGTCCATGAGATCCAGTCCGGCTTTGTTTACGATGATCGCCATGGAGTCACTTTTGAAGCCTTCCGAGAAATCCCTCCCTTCAAGAATTTTGATGCCCATGGTTTTAAGGTAATCGTATTCGCAGGCGATGGTGGTGAAGATTACTTTTCTTTCTTCAGGTTTACCTGGCCATCCAAGGAAGTTGTTGGACCAGATTTCTGTAATCGGACTGTTGGATCGTGTCACAGCGTTCACCACCCCGGAATTGAGAAGCTCGTCCTTAATGACTTTATAGTTTTTTTCGATTTCTTCCGTATAATCAACCGTGATCAAGTTTTCCTGTTGGTATCCCAAATCGCGCGACTTCACATATTGGATTTGCTGATAGATCACAATGGTGCCAATGATGAGCAAAATGGAGAACCCGAACTGAAGGGTGACCAGGATTTTGCGGGGCGTGCTGGCACTCTTTCCAACCTGAACCTTTCCTTTTAAAACCTTTACAGGCTGAAACGATGATAGGTAGAATGCCGGGTAGCTCCCTGAAATAATTCCCGTGAAAAAGATAAGGAATAGCGCAAAGAGCCAGAATTGAGATGAGAGATAATTAATGTGCAACTGTTTTTGCACGAGGTCATTGTAAAAGGGCAACGCCAATTCCGTTAACAACACTGCAGTGGCAAATGCAAGGAAGGCGATAAACAATGATTCGCCGATGAACTGAAAGATAATTTCAATTCTTTTGGAGCCCACACTTTTTCGGATGCCCACTTCACGCGCCCTGCGTTCCGATCGGGCAGTGGCGAGATTCATAAAATTGATACAGGCTATAACCAAAATGAAAATGGCGATGACCGTAAACATCTGGACGTATTCAATCTGGCCTCCGGCCACCTTGCCATTTTCAAATTTAGAATGAAGTCTCCACTTTTCGAGTGGATGAAGAAATAGTTCTCGCTTGAAGTCAGGTTTGCCGTGCTTAATAATAACATCCTTGATAGCCTTCTCCACTGAAACCTCATTGGATTTGTCATTCAATTCGACGTAAATCTGAAATGAATTGTTTTCCCAATCGGTAGTATTTCGTTTGATCCAGGGACGGGTTTCATTCAATTTCCAGGGGAGAAGGCAATCAAACTGAAAGGAGGAATTTTTTGGCACATCTTTAAAGACACCAGTCACCTTTTGTTCATCCTTGTTATCCAAACGGATAATCTGATTGATGGGGTCTACCTCACCAAAGAGTGCCTTGGCAGTTGACTCTGAGATAACAATGGCGCCGGGCTCCGTCAGGACTTTGTCCGCGCTTCCTTTTACCAGGGCAAATTCGAACATGGTAAGGAATTCCTCACTAACGTAAAATCCTCGCTTTGTGATCCGCTTGTCATCGACGGTGAGCAGGTGATCGCCACCCCAATCGGAGACGGCCGTGGTCTTTATATTACTATCCACCGTTTTCAACGCCTCGTAAGTCGGCAGCGGCAAGGACGTCCAGGAGTTTATCTTCCCATCAAAGGAAGCATTGATCCATACCTGGTATAATCGGTCTGACTTGGAATGAAAACGATCGAATGATAATTCATCAAATACCCATAGAAGAATAAGAATGCTGCAGGTAATGCCGATGGAGAGCCCGGCGATGTTAATGAACGAATAGGTCTTGTTCTTTAGAAGATTGCGCAGGGTGACGAGTATGTAGTTTCGAAGCATAGCAGATGGTAATGGACCAATACAATACCGGGGCCAGGAGAAAAGGTTTCATGCATTGACCTTGAATCTTCTCTGATCCAACGATACAGTACATAGAGCCGCGGATCACCCAAAAAGTTGCATGGCCTAATGCCTTTTGATGCTCTGCCCATGATCCCGGTGAATGTATTGATCCAGAGAGCATTCTGTCAGAATTGAATCGATCCAACCACAACGAAATTCCATAGGGTGCGGTCTCATACCTGAGGAGCGCATCAAAATGTGACTCGTGCGGTTAAGAATCAGCTTTGGGAACGTGCCCAACCAGACCTGCTCGCCAGTTCTACGGGCCATAGCAATCGATTTTTTAGGCCAGAATTGATGGATAGATGCCAAAAATCAAGAGCCAAAGTATTCTGAAAGTCCCAAATCCAGGCGATTGAGGTGCATTTTCATTCTAAAGACGACAATTTGTAGGAAAAAGTGGATGAAAGTGGGGTAAAGTGGTTGAAAATGTAATATTTCTCTTTAAGTTTGCTTTAGGAGAAAAAGACAACCACTACGTCTATGACTTTCTTCACTAGCGAGTACGAGAGTAAACTTGATGCCAAAGGCAGACTGGTTCTGCCTGCGCGGATCAAATCCCAGCTTCCCGAAGGGGAGGTCCAGGAATTGGTCATTCGCCGGGGCTTTGAGCCATGCCTCATCGTATATCCGATGGTGGAGTTCAAAAAGGTCTTCTCAAAAATTTCGGGTCTCAACGAGTTCAACGAAGAGTACCGCAAACTCCAGCGGAACTTTTTGTCGGGTGTGGTCACGGTAGAATTGGACGGCAATGGCCGGTTTCTGATTCCCAAGAACATGCTCACGTATGCACAAATCGATAAGCATGCCATGCTGGTCGGTACGGGCAGCAAAGTTGAAATCTGGAATCCGGCGATCTACGAGAAGCACCTGATCCAAGACCCCGGTGAGTTGTCAAAGCTGGCAGAGAAATATTTGAATGAGTAACTGACTTGGGCTCGATGTACCATAAGCCCGTCATGCTCACAGAATGTATCGAAGCGCTTCAGATCAAGCCTGCTGGCATCTATGTCGATGTCACGTTTGGCGGAGGGGGGCACAGCTTAAAAATTCTCGAACAATTGAAGGATGGTCGGTTGATCGCCTTTGACCAGGATGAAGACGCACGGAAGCAGGCAGAAAATATTCAGAGTCGTTCTTTCACATTTTGTCAGGCAAATTTCAAATACCTGAAACAGTATCTAAAAGCAAACGGTGTCCTTCAAGTCGATGGCATTCTTGCTGATTTGGGGATCTCATCGCACCAGATCGACTCACCCGAACGGGGGTTTTCAACCCGCTTTGATGGGCCCCTCGATATGCGGATGGATAAAAAATCTCCATTGACAGCAGCGAAGGTGCTGAATGAATATCCGGAAGGGGAGTTGCATAAAATACTGGGGATGTATGGTGAAGTGAGAAATGCAAAGACCCTCGCACAAGCCATTGGGCAGCAACGGGCTGAGAATAGATTCGGCAGCAACAATGACCTGATCGACCTCCTTCGGCCACTGGCACCGAGGGGGAAAGAGTTTAAATACTATGCGCAGGTGTTTCAAGCCCTCCGCATCGAAGTGAATGAAGAACTGGAGGCGCTTGAAATGTTTTTGATGCAGTGCGGTGAGGTGATTCGAAAAGGAGGGCGGATGGTGGTCATGAGTTACCACTCGCTGGAAGACCGGATGGTAAAGAATTATATCAATACAGGAAAAGTGTTCGGGGAACTGGAGAAAGATTTTTATGGAAACCCGGTCAAACCTTTTCAGGCAGTAAACCGAAAGCCAATCGAGGCAACGGAAGAAGAGGTAAAGGAGAATAACCGGGCGCGGAGCGCAAAATTGAGGATGGCAGAAAGAATATAGTAGTTCGTTGGTAGTTGTGAGTGGGTCGTATAGCGCCCGAACAACCATCAACCGACAACCAACAACGATACCCCATGAGTGAAAATAAATTCAGAATCGGAGGACCCGAACGCAGCAACGAGGCACGGGTGAAACCACCTTCAGGCGATGGTGCCAGTATCTTTTCCGGCATTGAAAAACGCCTCAAACTCGAAACCTATTTTGAGGAAGGGTTTCCTGTGCAGTACCTGCCAAAAATATTTTTCGTCATGCTGGCAGGACTTCTCTACATCAGCAATACCCATTATTCAGAAAAAACGGTAAGGAAGATCGACAAGGTACAATCAGATGTCGAAGACTTGCGTGCAGACTATACCACTTTGAAATCGGACCTGATGTTTGCAAGCAAGCAAAGTGAGGTAGCCCGAAAAGTGAAGACCATTGGCTTGAAAGAGAGTTTGAATCCACCCACCAAAGTAGTGATACAAGAAGGTGAATATTAAGAAGTCCATATTAATAAGGGTCCGAATGGCATTTCTAGCCGTGGTGATTTTTGCTGTCTGTGTGGCAGCAAAAATTGGCCACATCCAGATTGCCGAAGGAGAGAAGTGGATCCGCATGGGGAACGAGATCTCCTTTGATTACAAAAAAATCAAAGCCACCCGGGGTAATATCTACTCTGACAATGGCAGCCTGCTTGCTACTTCCTTGCCTTTCTACAAGGTGGCCATGGATCCTACGTTGGTAAAGAAAGAGACTTTCAATGAGGGCATTGACTCCCTGGCTTACTTACTCTCCCGATACTATAAAGACCGTTCTGCCACCGACTACAAGCGAATGATTCGCGATGCACGGGAAACAGACAAACAGTACCTCACGGTCAACAGGAAGCAAATCAATTATCAAACAAAAAAAGAGATGTCTGCGTGGCCTATTTTCCGCGAAGGCAGGCTGCGTGGAGGAGTGATATTTGAAAAAATGGACGTACGATATAGGCCGTTCAGCAACTTGAGCCGAAGGACGATTGGATTTGTAAATGAAAATGGCAAAGGTGTAGGCCTTGAATACAGCTTTGAAGAATCCCTGGGCGGTCAGGATGGGGAGGCGCTCTTTCAAAAAATAGCCGGTGACACCTGGAAGCCGGTATTTGACGCCAATAATATAAAGGCCATCGATGGATTGGATATTCAAACCACCATCGACATCAACTTGCAGGATGTGGCCGAGACTTCACTTTACCGCGCCATGCAGCAACACAATGCCGACCTCGGCACCGTGGTGGTGATGGAAGTTAAAACAGGCCATGTCAAAGCAATATCCAACCTCAGCAGTGATGGCCATGGCGGGTACCACGAAGAGTTCAATCATGCAGTGGGAGGATCCATAGAACCAGGTTCTACTTTCAAACTGGTAACCATGATGGCATTGCTGGAGGACACCAACATTGAACTTTCAGATAGCATCAATACAGGCAACGGGGAGTATACATTTTATAATAAGAAAGTGCGCGACCATGAGGAAGGCGGTTATGGGCGCATTACCATCCAGGATGCTTTTGAGCGCTCTTCCAATATTGCCATGGCGAAATTGCTTGATAAGAATTTCGGAACAAAACCGACGAAGTTCCTGGAGCATGTCGATGAATTGAATCTGTCCAAACCCCTGGGGCTGCAAATCACCGGGGAAGCCTATCCCAAATTCTCGAGACCAAAAGATAAAAACTGGAGTGGCATCACATTGCCCTGGATGGCCTACGGATACGGAATTGAAATTTCGCCCTTGCATACGTTGGCCCTTTACAATGCGGTGGCAAATGATGGAAAAATGATCAAGCCAATGTTTGTTACCTCCATACGCCAGGCCGATGAAACAAAAACAGAGTTTGTCACAGAGACACTCAACCCTAAAATCTGTTCTAAGAAAACATTGAACCAGCTCAAACTCCTGCTGGATGGAGTAGTCGACCACGGTACTGCAAAGAACCTGAAGAACGCCGACTACCGCATTGCAGGGAAAACGGGGACAGCCCAAATCCTGAAGGATGGCCACTATGAGAAGAAGTACATCACCTCGTTTGTGGGTTATTTTCCAGCGCATGCCCCCAAATACTCAGCCATTGTTCTTATCAGGAACCCAAAGGGGATTTATCAATATGGAAACAGTGTGGCGGGCCCGGTCTTCAAGGAAATAGCAGACAATATTTATTCGCGAGACCTTCAGTTACACCTTGCGATGGAGAAGAAGCCGGCGCTGGAGTCAGGTGTATTTCCCACCATCCGTGCTGGAAAACAGACGGAGCTCACGATGCTATGCAACGAACTGGGTGTCTCCAATCATTCCTCCACAGAGGAAGAGTGGATCAAAACAGTAAAAAGTGGCAATGCCGTGACCTGGAGAAAGAACGTGGTGATTAAAGACCATGTACCGGATGTTCAGGGTATGACGCTGCGTGATGCCATCTACCTCTTGGAGAAAAATGGACTTAGGGTAGTTCATGAAGGCAAAGGTCGTGTGGCGGAACAATCGCTTACACCGGGTGCGAGGATTTCAAAAGGGTCGCGAATCTATATCCGTCTGAGTTCATGAGTGAATTGAGAGACATATTGTATAATGTACGCATCACCTCCACCTCCGGGGACATGAATTTGGAAATCAAGGGCGTGACCTTTGATTCAAGGAAGGTAGGTCCGGGTTTTCTTTTTGTTGCCAGCAAAGGCACACAGTCTGATGGCCATGCATTTATTGAGAAAGCCATCACCGCAGGAGCCATCGCCATCGTCTGTGAAGTCCTTCCGGAAAACTTTGATGAACGAATTACTTACGTTACTGTCAAGAATAGCGCCAGATCATTGGGAATTATCTGTGGTAATTTTTACGGCAACCCTTCCAGAAAATTAAAACTGGTCGGTGTGACCGGTACCAATGGTAAGACTACCGTGGCAACCCTCCTTTACAAATTATTTGGTTCTCTTGGCCACCGGTGCGGGCTGTTGTCCACCGTGGAAAATCGCATTGTTGACCAGGCACATTCCACCACCCATACCACGCCCGATCCGATCCAGATCAATGAGCTGTTGGTGAAAATGATCGAGGCGGGTTGCACCCATTGCTTTATGGAGGTGAGTTCACATGCGGCTGACCAGGGCCGGATTGATGGATTAAACTTTACAGGTGGCTTATTTACCAACATCACCCACGATCACCTCGACTACCACCGCACATTTGAAAGTTACATCCGCGCAAAAAAGATATTTTTTGACGGGCTGTCATCCGATGCTTTTGCCCTGGTCAATATCGATGACAAGCGGGGGATGATCATGCTGCAGAACTGCAAGGCCAAAAAGCAGACCTACAGCCTGCAGAAGGTGTCTGACTTCAAAGCGAAAATCCTCACCAATTCCATCGAGGGCCTTGAACTCGAAATTGACAACCGCAACGTGTGGTTTAAATTGATTGGTGATTTCAATGCCTACAACCTCCTTGCGGTGTATGGGGCGGCAGTCTTGCTGGGAGAGAATGCTGAAGATGTCTTGCTCAAGCTTTCATCGATGTCCGGGGCCGTCGGTCGGTTTGAACTGGTTCTACCGGGAAGCAAATTCACTGCCATTGTAGATTATGCGCATACGCCAGACGCCTTAAAAAATGTGCTGGAAACCATTACTCATTTTAGGTCGGGCCAGGAACAGGTGATTTCAGTTTTTGGATGTGGTGGCAACCGCGACAGGTCGAAGCGTCCTTTGATGGCGGCCATCGCTTGCAAGTACTCTGACAAAGTAATTTTTACTTCCGATAACCCCCGCGACGAAGAGCCGATGGAGATCATTCGCGAAATGCAGAAAGGCGTGGGCCCCACGGAAGCAAAAAAAACATTGGTGATGCTTGACCGGGAAGAGGCAATCAAAACTGCCTGCATGATGGCCAAAGAAAAGGATATTATCCTCGTGGCTGGAAAGGGACATGAGACCTACCAGGAGATCAAAGGGGTGAAGAATCCTTTTGACGACCGGGAGGTGGTGATGAGAATGCTCAAGATGTTCGCGAATTGATTCGTTGATGTGATGATTCGTTTATTCGATAATTAAAAAATGAAAGCAAATAGCAATAGATATGACAGGCAATCAACGAATCACCGAATCAACGAATCGATAGATTAGCATGCTGTACTATCTCTTCACATACCTCGATAAACAATTTGACCTGATCGGAGCAGGTGTATTTCAATACATCTCTTTCCGGGCGGGGGCTGCTGCGGTTTTGTCGTTGTTGATTACCATTTCATTTGGAAGGAAGCTGATCGATTATCTGAGGAGGAAGCAGGTTGGAGAAGATATCCGCGACCTGGGGCTGGAAGGACAGATGCAGAAAAAGGGTACGCCCACGATGGGAGGAATCATCATCATTGCTGCCATTCTCATTCCAACGCTGTTGTTGGCCAAACTTGACAACGTTTACATTGTGTTGCTGGTAACGGCTACCGTGGGATTGGGACTGATTGGTTTTCTGGACGACTACATCAAGGTCTTCAAGAAAAATAAGGAAGGGCTTGCGGGCCG
>JAYVEZ010000381.1:0-7190 GCA_043773645.1 Cytophagales bacterium | reverse complement strand
CCCAGGTGATCAAACCGGTAGGCGATGTAAAAAAAGAACGCTGAAGTAACCAAGGTGCTCCAGCCCAGGTTTTCATCCAGCCATCCGAATTGAAATTGTAGGTATCCCTGTACTGAAATAAAGAGCAGGCTTCCCAACAAAACGATATAGTCAAAATAGGGCGTGGGTGGCTTGACAGAATTTTTTGAAAATGGAACACCCTGCCTGAACACATACCAAAAGCATACAACGGTGATGGCGCTTAAGGCGATGATGCTGAGAACATGACCCAAAGCACCAATGTTCTGGTAAATAAGGATTCCCACCCCGCCTGTAAATAACATGACTCCGAGGTAGAGCAGGGAGCGCAACTCATAAAACACCGAAACGATTTTACCTGATGTGATGAGATCAATCCGGTTAAATTGCTCCTCGGTAATAAACCCTCTATCAAAAAGTTCTTTGGGTACTTCCTTTGTCATGCTTTTGGATGGGTTGCTGAAGTGGCATTAAAACCAAATTCTTCGCCACTTTAAGTTCTGGTTGGCCCCATTTACTTGTGGGACATATACATATAATCGACCGTTACATTCAGCATGGCCTTTAGTCCCGTGAGAAAGCCGCGCTCATCAATGAAAAAATCAGGTGTATGGTGCGAGGCCACCGTCGCGGGATCGACATCAGGAGGCATGGCGCCGACGAAGAAAAAGAAACCAGGAATCTTCTTTTGGTAGTAGGCAAAATCTTCCGCCCCCGTCACCGCGTTAATGCTGAACACATGATCCGCACCGGCTGCTTTGTTGAGGCTTGGCACCATTTTGGCAGTAAGTGTCGGGTCATTGTAAGTAACAGGAGTTCCCCTTCGGATTGAAACTTCCGCCGTGGCTCCTCCACTCTCAGCTATTTTAGTTGCCGTGAGTTTGATCTTTTCATGGATTTTATCCTGCATGCCTTCATCCAGGGTGCGAATGGTCCCAGCAAAGAATGCTTCTTCCGGAATGATGTTCTCACGAATGCCTGATTGAATTCTCCCAACACTGATGACCGCCGCCTCTTTCGTCAATTCTGTCTGGCGACTGATAATTGTCTGCAATCCCGTAATAATTTGTGCCGAAACAACTATCGGGTCAACTCCCATCCAGGGCGCAGATCCATGCGACTGCTTTCCCTTTACCGTAATGGAAAAATTGTCCGCTGCTGCCATCATCCCCCCCGATTTGTATCCAATGGTTCCAATTGGACGCATGGATTGTATGTGCAGACCGAAGATCGCTTCTACTTTGGGATTCTCAAGGACGCCTTCTTTGACCATCAGGTTGGCTCCACCCTCTTCCCCAACGGGAGCACCTTCTTCTGCCGGCTGAAAAATAAACTTGATAGTCCCCTTCAGATCATTTTTGTTCTTCGAAAGGATTTCAGCAACTGCCATCAGGATAGCAATGTGTGAATCATGACCACAAGCGTGCATGACACCTGTCTCCTGTCCATTGAAAGTAGTCTTGACTTTCGAAGCGAAAGTTAGATTGCCGCGCTCTACCACCGGAAGTGCATCAATGTCAGCACGAAGGGCTATGACCGGTCCGGGCTTTGGGCCCTTGAGTATCCCCACGACGCCGGTTTTTGCTACAGGATATTGTACTTCGATACCCAGTGATTTCAGATAATCCGCAATGTATTTTCCTGTGTTGGTTTCGCGGTTGGACAATTCTGGAAATTCATGAAAGTGCCGCCGCCATTCGATGACTTTGGGCTCCATTTCTTTGGCTTGAAGCTCAAGCTTTGCCTGAAGTTTCGGGTTGACTTGTGAGAAGCCACTCAGGGTTATTGCCGAAAGAAGCAATATGTATAGTTTTTTCATGGTCGAATCTTGATTTTATTTTTTTCTTTCTGAGTATGCGTAATCCATCGTCAATGTCAGCAGTGACTTCACGCCGGTTACAAAAGACTTTTCATCCATCATAAAATCAGCCGTGTGGTGCACTGGCATTCTGGTGAGTTTCATGTCGGCGGGATAGGCGCCAAGAAAAAAGAAGAAGCCGGGCACTTTCTGCTGAAAGAAGGAAAAATCTTCAGCCATGGTCACAGGCTGGGTGATCTTGACGTTTTCAGCACCTGCAGCTTTCACCAGGCTCGGTGCCATCCGTGCGGTCAGGGCAGGATCATTGTAGGTGACCGGATACATGATCTGGATGTCAACATTCGCGGAAGCTCCTGAGGCTTCTGCAATCTTGGTGGCGGTTAGTTTGATTTTTTCATGAACCTTTTTTTGCATTTCGGGATCAAAGGTGCGAATCGTGCCTTCCATGTTCACTTCTTCAGGAATGATGTTTCTGCGTATCCCTCCATGAATGCTGCCAATGGTAACAACGGCGGCCGCCTTCGTCAATTCTGTCTGTCGGCTGACGATCGTCTGAAGACCTCCGAGGATCTGGCCTGATATTACAATGGGATCCACACTGTCCCAGGGCGTAGCACCATGTGCTCCTACGCCCGTTACTTTAATATTGAAACCATCCACTGCTGCCATGAGGCCCTCGGCCCGGTACGCAAGTTGCCCGGTTGGCAATAGTGCCTGGATGTGCAAGCCAAATACAACATCTACTTTGGGGTTTTCCAACACGCCTTCCTTTATCATGAGGTATGCACCTGCTTCTTCCCCTGCCGGCGCACCCTCTTCGGCTGGTTGGAAAAGAAACTTAATCGTCCCCCTGATGTCCGCTTTGTTCTTTGACAGGATTTCCGCCACACCCATCAATATGGACATATGACCATCATGTCCACAGGCATGCATGACACCTGTCTCAATCCCATTGATACTGGATTTTTCCTTGGAGGCAAAAGGCAGTGAATTTCTTTCATTCACGGGAAGTCCATCCATGTCGGCACGAAGCGCTATGACGGGGCCGGGCTTCAATCCCCTCAGAATCCCGACCACACCCGTCTTTGCAACTGGATATTGTACTTCTATTCCCAGTGTCTTCAGGTATTCTGCAATGTATTTACCGGTCTTGAATTCCTGGTTGGAAAGTTCCGGTGATTCATGGAAATGCCTGCGCCATTCAATCAGCTTGGGTTCAATTTCTTTTGCCTGTTGATCCATTCTGGCGGTAATTTTTGGGTCAATCTGAGCAAGGGCAATTTGGGAGAGAATGAGGAAGCCGGTGATTCGGAAAATATGATTCATGGGTGGGTGGCTAAATTTCGATTGGAAGATACAAGGCTAAAATGAAATGTCGGCTGCCTTTGGTGGAAAATCAAATTCGGTAACTTGGCATTGAATGTATGGAATGGGTAAAAGTTTTCGCCAGCGCCAGTGATGCAAGAAACAGGCTTGTGCAGAACAAGCCCCAACTTCTGCTGGTACGGGACAAAAGAATTTGTCTCGTTCAAACACAAGAAGGGCTGCTGGCAGTAGAAGATACCTGTCCTCACAATGGAGAGTCATTAAGCAAGGGTTCAGTAAATTTCCTTGGTGAAATCGTTTGTCCGTGGCATGGCCAGCGTTTCAAGCTTAAAACGGGGCGCGAATGTGCCGAACGCTCCCGTGACCTGGTCACCTATCAGATTTTGGAAGATGAAAAGGGTATCTTCATAGGGTTGTAGAAAAACAAATAATAAACAAAATAGACACCCTGGTTCATCGTTTCACTTAGGATGATTTTCACCGCCGCAAAAAATATAACCCGTCGACTCTGCATCATGCTGGTGGCATTGTTTCTGTCCATTCCAGAAGCCGTTCAATCGCAAGCGCCTTCCGCTCAAGGGCTCTCTTATACGGAAGTTGTTCCGGCCGACCTTCTCGTTACCCGATCCCTGGTGCTTTATGATCCCTCCTTCACGCAACGGGAATTGGAAGAAATCCAGAAATCATTTCAGCAGATCGGAATTGATGCCGTGGCCTACTTTGAAAAAGATTTGGTGCTTGCTGGCAAAGATGTCACCAAAGCCTTTGCTGAATATTTTACGTCCCGTCAAATTAAGTACCTGCTGATCTTTGAAAAATCCGCCAAAGGATATCAGCTCACGGGCCCATCATTCAACCATCATGAGAATCTCTTCGACGCCATACCAACGTGGCGCCTGAATAATGAACGACTTACGGAACTTCTTCGCACAGTCTTTCAGGATGCCTGGAGGGGTCAGAAAAAACAAAATTTTTTAATAAATGAATATCCTGAAACAGACATCCATGTTGATCCGATCAAGGGGAAGAGACAGGAGTTCTACGCGATTGATTTAAAAGTGGATGAGCTGGCGGTGCCGAAATTTGGAAACGAGGTGATGGACAAGGAACTGGAGGAATTGTTTGCAGCCAACTATCCATGGAAATATAAAATCACCGAGGCAGGTACCGATGAGCGGGAGCTTCGCAAGCAAGGATTCTCATACGTGCTTTGTTTTGTTTATACACGGGGTCAGGCGGCCAAAGAGATTTTGGGATATGACATGACAAAAGCCGAAAGTGCATACGCGTCGATTGCTTTTCCATCAGGACAACTGCAATTGAAAACAATTCCCGCGGACAAGGAAGTGTACAAATTCTACTTCCGCCATATCGATAACGGAAATGTTTTTCTTGGAAATAAATGGGATGCTGATCTCACCTGGCAAGACGCTCTTCGGAATCACATTCTCGGATTCAAAACAGAATTGAGAATGAATTAAGCTACTTTCTGCCGCGCACAATCAGTGCGGCCACCAGGATAACCACAACGAGTATGAATCCGTTGTGGTGGAAGTGAGGAAACCAATGCCAACCCCAGTCTCCATGACCCCATCCAAACAATAACTTAAAAGGAAGCACGATCAGCCCAATCAAAACTCCAAAGATTGCTGCCATGACACCCACCATGGCACCGAGCAGCCCTATCACCACACCAAAAATTGCGGCACCAATTGAAAACCAAAGTGGAAACGTCAGAATAAGAATAATGGCAACCAAAATGTTGGAGGAAGAGGAAGCATTGCGGGTAGCCATGGCGATGGGTTTAGCCTAATTCCTCAATAATCGTTCTGGATTTTCAAATACTTTGAATGGGGCCATTTTTCGACGATTTTTTCATTCTCCAAAGCCGCACAGCGACCAGAATTGTTGAAAAATGAACAGGTCTTGAACAATACTGAACAGTACGGGTCGCCTTAATCTTAGCTTCTCTTTCGATAGTTCCAGACAGCAAATCCATTGAGAACGACTGCAAACAAAAAGACCGTAAAGAGATGGCTCCGAATGTCATACAAACTACTGCCTTTCAATACCACCATGCGCATCACTTCAATAAAATAGGAGACCGGATTGAATTTCGTGAAGGTTTGTGCCCACGCAGGCATGCTGTCGATGGAGGTATACAAACCTCCCAACAGGATAAATATCATCATCAGAAAAAATGAAAGGAGCATGGCTTGTTGTTGGGTGTTGGCGAAGGTGGATACCAGCAAACCCATGCCAAGTACCGCGAGAAGATAGACCGCGGCAAAGACATAGATCGTCAAGACATTTCCCAACGGAACTATTCCATAGGCCACCCAGGAAATAAGCAATCCAATGGTAAGAATGATCAGTCCCAATACCCAAAATGGTATGAGTTTGCCAAGGATAAATTGATACTTGTGTATGGGTGTTACATTTATTTGTTCAATCGTGCCGATCTCCTTTTCCCTTACGATGTTCAATGCGGAAAGATTGGCGCCCACCATGGTGATCAGGATGACGAGGATACCGGGTACCATAAAAATCTTGTAGTTCATCAATGGATTAAACCAATTGATAGAAGTAATGCTGAACGTTGGCTGAGGATCCCGGCGTTGAGGCTGCAGCCACTCCAGTCTCACTTCCCGGTTAAAATCTCCGATAATTCTCTGCAAATAAGCTCCTCCCAGGTTGGCCTTCACCCCATTGATGGCATTGAGCGCCATGAACAACGTTGCCTTATCTTCCCGTACCAGCTGTTTCTCAAACGAGGTGGGTATTTGCAGCACCAGGTCTGCCTCATCGTTCTCGACATAGCGCAGGGCTTTGTCGTATGAGTCTGTGTAGTCTACCAATTGGAAGTATTTGGTTGCAGAAATTTTGTTTACCAACTTCTGCGAATATGCCGACCGATCAAAGTCCACCACGCACAGTTTTATGTTTTTAACTTCATAATCAGCTGCCAACGGCATAATCAGCAATTGAATGGCCGGCATCATAAAAATTATCCTCAGGATGGCCGGGTTGCGAAAAACCTGTCTGAATTCTTTCTCCAGTAAAATACGCAAGATCCTCATTCTAATCGGGTTTTGAATTTCCGGATACTGACCAGAAGCAGAAATACCGTCATCCCTACAAGGATCAAAGTCTCCCGCCATACATACTCAAAACCAAGTCCTTTGATCATGATGTTTTTTACGATGTAGTAAAACCATTTCGCCGGCACCAGATTAGACATCACTTGCAGGGGTATTGGCATATTCTCTACTGGAAACATGAAGCCACTCAGCATGATCGTAGGTAAGAATAAGCCCATGAGGGAAATGAGCATCGCTACCTGTTGCGAGTCAGTAATGGAAGAAATTAACAAGCCCAATGCCAGGACCGTAACGGTAAACAACAAGCATTCGCTTACCAACAGCACCAGACTTCCCTGAATGGGCACATCCAGTACAAAAACACTTAACAAAAGGATGCTTCCGATATTCACACTGGAGAGCAGAAAATAGGGCACCATTTTAGCGATCACTACCCGGATGGGGACAATGGGTGATACCAATATTACTTCCATGGTTCCCATTTCCTTCTCACGCACAATGGAAATGGATGTCATCATTGCGCAGACCAACATAAGAACCATGGCCATTACTCCTGGCACAAAGTTGTATGACCCCTTCAATTGTGGATTGTACAACATGCGAACCTCGGTGTTGATGTCATATGGGTAATTTTGGTTGCCCTTGATCCGGCCCTGATAATCCAGGATGATGGCACTGGCATAGTTCGTTAAAGTATTGGCCACATTGGGATCTGTTGCATCGGCAATCAATTGAATGGGTGCATTGTTGTTGTGAATCAGGGATTCCTGGAATTGTGAAGGAAATACAATGGCCAATTTTATTTTTCCTTCCTGAAAAGCGGGTTCCAGGTCGGGGTAACCCTGGAGTACTTTTACGACATCAAAATACCGGCTCGCATTGATTTCCTGAATGATGGCAGTAGTTGTCTCATCCTTTGAATTGTC
>JAYVEZ010000380.1:0-9348 GCA_043773645.1 Cytophagales bacterium | reverse complement strand
TGTCTGTCTTGGTGAACTTCGTGACCATACTTCTGCTTGGAATGTGGTCACAAAGACCTGCTGGCAGGCAGCACAATGGAATGCACAAAGAACACAATTAGAGCATGCCTGGAAGCTAGTTAAGTTGAGTTTGACAAATTGTCGTTAACATAAAAAAAAGCCCCTGGCGGGGCTTCAAATTTTTGATTTTAGTCAGCTTCTTATCCAACTAC
This sequence comes from Cytophagales bacterium, assembly GCA_043773645.1. GTDB lineage: Bacteria > Bacteroidota > Bacteroidia > Cytophagales > Cyclobacteriaceae > ELB16-189. The sequence continues at coordinate 9,136 of JAYVEZ010000380.1, read as the reverse complement.
AAAACAGCGATTCAAGATCGCCTGGTGGTCCCCGAAGTTGGAATAACACCAACTTCTGAGTTCGTGCACTTCTTCCGCGATCAGCATTTTGATCGCCTTCCGCAGCTCTTTCTCAAAGAGCCGAGCGTCAAAACTCACACGTGTGAGTACGGTTTTGACATAGTTAAGCATGGTTCTACAATTAATGTACTGGGTGTAACCGGGTACGCGGATTGTAACGTTGAAAGTACCAATTCAATCATTGAGTTAAAAGAAAAATTAAATTTGTCTCCGCAAATGCTTGCACAACTTTTGCAATGATGAAATTTACCCTGAAATCCATCCTTTTCCTCTCATTTCTGTCGACAACGCTTTTTGTTGAGGCACAAACAATCCAAATCCAGCTCGGACCTGATGAAATAGGTGAAAACCAGGCATGGACCATCGCTGTCACGGTTATTAATGGCCAGCTGAGGAGCTACGACAACTTTCCTGACATCGATGGCCTGCGCAAACGGGGCACCAGTACACAATCCCAGACGAGCATTGTGAATGGTCAGGTCAGTTCATCGCAATCCGTGGTCATGACTTATGTACCCGCCCGCCAGGGTACTTTAACAGTTCCACCATTTTCGATGAGAATTAATGACCAGGTCACCAATTCCCCCGGGAAGAAAATTAAAGTGGGGGCTCCTGTCCAAACGCAGGCGAGGGATCCGTTTCAAACCGGTCGTGACCCCTTCAGTGACTTTTTTGGAAAAGACGAAACGGAATTTGTAGACGTGAAGGAGGATGCCCTGCTGGCGCTCACCACGAGCAAAGAGGTGGTGTACGTAGGCGAAGGGTTGACGGCCACACTCTCTTTTCTTGTCGCAGACAATAACAGGGCTCCGATGCAATTTTATGAATTGGGCCGTCAACTCTCTGAAATTCTCAAGAAGCTGAAGCCTTCGAACTGCTGGGAAGAAAACTTCAACATCGAAAATATTGAGGGCGTGCCCATCAGCATCAATGGGAAGGGTTACACGCAATACAAAATATACCAGGCAACATTTTACCCCCTCAATGCCGAACCCATAAGATTTCCCAGCGTGGGACTTGAGATGATAAAATTTAAAGTGGCAAAGAACCCATCATTCTTCGGACAAAACCGACAGGAAGACTTCAAAACGTTTGATTCGAAAGTAAAGATCGTTCCTGTCAAGGAGTTGCCCCCTCACCCATTGCAAGGTTCTGTGGCCGTGGGGAATTACCAGCTGGATGAACGAATCTCCACCAGCCATTTGAAAACAGGTCAAAGTGTAGGCTATGAATTCAATATCCTTGGCGAAGGAAATATTTCCTCCGTTGAACGGCCCATCATTTCAAAAGACAATAATTTTGATTTTTACGAACCCAACGTGCAGCAGAACATTACCCGGGAAAATGGACGGGTGTCAGGCACGAAATCGTTTCGCTATTTTCTGGTACCAAAAGAACCCGGTGAGTTTAACATGGGAAACTACTTTCAATGGATATTTTTTAACCCTGCCAAGAAGAAATACGATACCCTGCAATCCAAGATGATCCTGACGGTGGAAGGAGAAAGTCAGCGAAACCAGGCCATCCAAAGTACCGACTTCGGTTCTTTTTATGACCGGATCGATACCACTGACAACACCATGCACTCGGCTGCAAAGACCGGATGGATTAAGATTGGAATGAACCTGCTCATATTGCTTGTGCTGGGGGCTTCCGCGTATTTGGTTTTTAGTTCACGTGCCAAGGTTTAGTTCAAGGTTAATAATAACTTTGAACCTGAAAGAAATCCTACCATGGGCAATTCATACGGGACATTATTCAGGATCAGCACCTTTGGAGAATCTCATGGGTTGGCGATTGGCGTAGTCATCGACGGCTGTCCGGCAGGACTCGATATTGATGAGGCCTTCATTCAATCCGAACTCAGCCGCCGCAAGCCTGGCCAATCAAAGATCACCACCCAGCGAAAAGAAGACGATAAATTCAATATCCTTTCGGGTGTATTCGACGGGAAAGCCACCGGGGCTCCCATCGCCATCATCATCGAAAATCAGGACCAGCGCAGCAAGGATTATAGCCACCTCGAAAATGCCTTCCGCCCTTCTCATGCTGACTATACCTATCAGGAAAAATATGGTATTCGTGACCATCGCGGCGGCGGCAGAAGTTCTGCCCGTGAAACGGCTGCCCGGGTGGCTGCGGGTGCAATCGCCAAGATGTTGCTCCAGGAACATGGAGTTGATATTGCTGCTTATGTCTCAGAAGTTGGTGACATCAAGGCACCTGACTATTCCTTGCTCGACTTGGGTAAAACAGAAGACACAATCGTTCGATGCCCGGATTCCGCCACAGCGGAAAGGATGATCGCGTTGATCGACCAGGTTCGGCTGGACCGGGATACCATCGGAGGCGTTATCACCTGTGTGATCAAGAACACTCCGGTGGGATTGGGTGAACCCGTTTTCGATAAACTGCATGCAGAGTTAGGCAAGGCCATGCTGAGCATCAATGCTGTAAAGGGGTTTGAATATGGAAGCGGCTTTGAAGGCATCAAGCTGCGTGGATCGAAACACAATGATGAGTTTGTCAATTCAGGTGGGAAGGTGAGAACCAAGACAAACCATTCTGGTGGAGTTCAGGGCGGCATTTCGAATGGCGAGGATATCTATTTCAGGGTTGCGTTCAAGCCCGTGGCTACGATCATGCAGGACCAGCAGAGCGTTGACAAAGAAGGGAAAGAAGTCATCGTGAGCGGTAAGGGACGACATGACCCTTGTGTGGTGCCCCGTGCCGTGCCCATTGTTGAAGCGATGGCTGCGTTGGTGATCGCTGACTTTGCCCTGCGGAACAAGGCATCAAAAATCTAAAGACTGGTCACAGAGCTTCATCCAACTTCGGATTACCCGCGGGGCTTTTCGAATATCCGTTTGATTGACAGCTAAAAGACGGCTTGTGGCTTTGTGGACTAAAAGTTTTGCCTTCGGCCATTGAAAAAAAAGTCATAGATTGATCGCCTAACCAATAGCCATGGAGTCTCCTGCACCGCAGAAAAAGAGTAAACTCACCTTGTACATCGTCATCGCCTTGTTCATTGGCATCGCCATGGGCTTTGTTCTCAACAAGAATTATGTTGCGGAGGAAAATCAAAAGCTTGCTTCCCTGGAATTGGCCATGGAAAAAGTTCAGAAAGATATTCACCTCGCTGCCGACAGCAACGCTGTAAAACTACTGGAGGCCGAAAAAAAATCACTTGGCAAAGAAAGGAACGCGACCCTATCGGCCCGGGATAAGAAAGTAGAACCTTTTTCAATTTTAGCAGATATTTTCCTTCGGCTTATCAAGATGATTGTGGCCCCCCTCGTGTTTACTACCCTGGTGGTGGGTGTAGCCAAACTGGGAGACATCAACTCGGTAGGTCGCATCGGAGGCAAAACACTCCTTTGGTTTATCAGCGCCTCCCTGACGAGTCTGTTGTTGGGAATGATACTCGTCAATTTATTTGAACCTGGTATTGCGATGCACCTTCCCGTGCCGGATGCAGGAGAAGACATCGGAATCACCCACAACGGGTTGTCCCTTAAAGAATTTCTGTACCATGTATTCCCCAGCAGTGTCGTAGAAGCAATGGCCAAGAATGAAATTCTGCAAATTGTTGTCTTCTCACTTTTCTTTGGAGTGGCCACTGCCGCGATTGGTGAGCAAGGGAAAATCGTCATCAAGGCGATGGATGCCGTCGCACATGTCATTCTTAAAGTGACAGGCTATGTAATGAACCTGGCGCCGGTAGCGGTATTCGGTGCCATGACCGCCATCATCGCCAAGCAGGGCTTGAGCATTCTGAAAACATATTCCATTTTCATCAGCGAATTCTATTTTGGGTTGTTGCTGCTGTGGTTGGTGCTTTGTTTTGCGGGTTTCGTGGTTATCGGGAAAAGAATTATTCACCTTCTTAAGCGAGTGAAAGAACCAATCCTCCTGGCTTTCAGCACCAGCAGCAGCGAAGCGGCCTTTCCCAAGACCATGGAGGAACTGCAAAAATTTGGCTGCAAGGACAAGATTGTAAGTTTTGTTTTGCCTTTGGGTTATTCATTCAACCTCGATGGCAGCATGATGTATATGACCTTCGCCGCGCTCTTCATTGCACAATCGTATGGTATGCATTTACCATTCCCAACACAGATTAGCATGCTGCTGGTGTTGATGTTGACCAGCAAGGGAATCGCAGGCGTGCCACGGGCATCATTGGTGGTCATCGCTGGCACCCTGGCAACCTTTAATATTCCGGAAGCGGGGCTTGCCTTGCTCCTGGGAATTGATCCACTGCTCGACATGGGCCGGAGTGCTACCAACGTGGTGGGTAACAGTGTGGCAACTGCCGTGGTGAGCAAATGGGAAAACGCTTTGGGAGATCCTCAACCCAATCCCTAAAAGCACGAATTGTTGGTCCGGAGGAACCTTAAATCACTAGATTTGTTCTCCTTCTACTTTCGCAGAATATGACACAAACCGCCCCAAAAGCCATATCCATCTACCTGGAGTCCAATCCCAATCCAAATTCCCTGAAATTTGTGGTTAACGAGATGCTCGTACCCGAAGGGATGAGTTTCGATTTCCCGGGACCCGAGAGTGCGCAGGATGCACCCTTGGCACAGGAACTGTTCATGTACCCGTTTGTGGAGCGGGTATTTTATATGAGCAATTTTGTTACCGTTACGAAAAAAGAAGATGTTGAATGGCTTGAAATACAATCCACCCTGCGCGATCACATTCAGAAGTTTCTGGAATCCGGGAAGCTGATCCTGGACTCAAAAACTCCTTCCACCGCTCCGGCGGAAGAGGAAACAGAAACCATCAAAAAAATAAAAAGTATCCTGGACGAATACATACGTCCTGCTGTCGAACAAGACGGCGGCGCCATTACTTACCATTCCTTTCAGGAAGGTATTGTGACGGTAACTTTGCAGGGATCTTGCAGCGGTTGCCCTTCCTCTACCGTAACCCTCAAGGCTGGTATTGAAAATCTTTTCAAGCGCATGATGCCCGACGAGGTGAAGGGTGTGGAAGCCCTTGGATAGTCCGGATTCGTTGCCCTGTCCGTCAAATCGTCATTATATTTAACTTTTCTGACACATCGGGTTAATAGTTGTCTGCGTTCTTTGCAATGCAAACTGTATGAAAGCGTCTGTACTTGTTCTTGCAAGTATTTTTTTTGCGCCAGTTGCCCTTGCACAACCCATGGTGACATCGTCACCCGCAGAAAAAATCAAAATCCTGTCCTGGAACATCTACATGCTGCCCGGATTTCTTGGTCATGGCAAGATACCGCGGGCCGAAGCAATCGGTCAATTGCTTTCCTCCAGCGATTATGACGTTCTCGTTTTCCAGGAGGCATTTCATCAAAAAGCGCGAAAAAAAATACGCCGGCTCCTACAGTCGGCGTTTCCATTTCAGGTGGGGCCAGCAAACAGAAAATTGATTTCATTGAAGACGAACAGTGGTTTGTGGATTTTTAGCCGACATCCCATTGAAGATTTTCATTCGATTGTTTTTAAAACAAGATCAGGCATCGACGCGATGTCCAGGAAGGGTGCCGTATTGGTTGAGCTGAAGATTGGAGGCAATCCCATACAAATAATAGGTACGCACCTCCAAAATTCTGGCGAAGAATGGTTTAGACAGGGTCAATGCGTGGAATTGTACCACTTACTTTTGAAAAAATATGGTCGGCCAGGGGTGCCTCAACTTATCTGTGGGGATTTCAATATCAACAGGCATGGTTACGGAGATGACTATCTCTTGATGCTTCAAACCTTGGACGCTTCAGATGGGGAGATGGGTGCTGAAAATTTGTACACCTATGACCGAGCCAAAAATGATTTGCAGGTAGAGCCAGGAACGGAAAGGGATCTCATCGATTATATTCTCGTTAGACCCAATGAAGCAAGTATATCTTGCACCGAACGGAGGGTACGAACCTTTCAGCAGCGTTGGGACTCCCTTCATAAAGACCTTTCAGATCATTATTCGATAGAGGCTGAATTATACTTTAACATACAGTTTTCCAACTTGCTCACAGTTTCGGCACCTAAGTAGTCCCATCACAAGGCGGTTGAATGGGCCGTGGCCATTCGTCTACTGGGTCAGTCCTTTCAGATATTTATCAAGAAACTTCAGCACTTCTTCCGAAGCCTTGATGTTGTTTTCTTTCTTCACAAACCCATGCCCCTCGTCCGGGAAAATCACATATTCCACCGGCACTCCGTTTTTCCTGGCTGCAGCAACAATTTCATCTGACTCGACCTGCAAGACACGCGGATCGTTGCTTCCCTGTAGTACAATGAATGGCTTGGAAATTTTATCCGCATGAAAAAGGGGTGACTTATTGTATAAGGCTATCGAATCAGGGCCCATGGGATCTCCTAACTCATTGTAAAGCGCCTTGCGGTTGGATTCCCACCATTTGGGTATACTTTTCAACGTGCGGAGCCAGTTGGTAACACCAAAGAGGTTAACACCCACTTTGAAGTCCTCCGGTGCGAAGGCGAGTGCCGCCATAACCATGTATCCTCCATAACTTCCTCCATAGATTCCAATCTTGTCGGCATCGATGTATGGCAAGGCAGCCAGAAGTTTTTTGGATTCAATGCAGTCTTTAAGGTCATCCTGACCATGCTTGCGATCATCTGCTGCGTAAAAAGTCTTGCCATATCCTGAACTGCCGCGGTTATTAACGGCCAACACCGCATATCCATGATTCACCAAAAACTGAAGCGCGGCTGAATAGTCAAGGCGGGTCTGTCCACCGGGGCCCCCATGAATCCAAAGCAAAGCGGGAACTTTCTCACCTGCTTTCAATCCCTTGGGTTTGTACAACAGGCACGGAATCTCCATCCCATCAAAAGACTTAAAGCGCACCACTTCCCCGGCAACCAGATCGGCCGGATCAATTTCCAGCGTCATGGTGTTGGTGAGTTGTTTGACTTCCTTCGTATCAAAGTTATAGACAAACAGATTCCGGGGCGATTTGGAACTGCTCACATAAAAGCACATCAATTTCTCACTGTCAGAAATGGTTACGCCGGATATATCCCCTTCTGGCAACCCTGACACCGATACGAGTTTACCACCGTCAGATTCATTGTATATTTTAATTTCTGTTCGGGCATCATTGTTAATGGCAACCACCCGGTATCTGCCGTTTCTTGAAAGATAGGCCGACACAATATCCCATGGCGCTTCTTCGACCTTTTGCTTTTCACCCGTCACAATATCATATACCGCGAGGTATCGGAATTCACTCCCCTCATCGGTGAGGTAGTAAAGTTTCTTTCCATCAATACTGAAATACTGGGGACTGTACTGAATGTCTCCCTCATGTGGCGAAAGAAGTTTTGGGCTGCCGGTTTGAGTATCCAGCAAATACATGTTTGAATTGTTGGTGGTGATGTTCTCGCTTAGCGCGACATAGCGGTCATTGTTTGAAATGACATTGGGATTAAGACCTTTTTCATTCTTGTAAAGAAGGGTTGAATGGTAAATTTTCCTTTCTCCCCCCTGAACCTGAAGGTTATACAGATCAAAATACTTTTTGTCACGGCTATTTGACATATAATACATCAGTTTTTTGCTATAACTCCAGCCGGCAAATTGAGCTTTGGCTGTGCTGTCTTGAATCAGGTCAATCGTAACACCGTCTGGATTGCGTACATAGATATGGTTTATCTCATTGCCGCCCTGATCGCTGGTGTACACCATCCGTTCATCGGTTGGGAAATAAGAAATGGCGAATACAGCATCATTGCTTGAACGCGTTAGAGGCTTTTTTTCACCTGACTTGATGTCAATTTCTTCTGCATTGAAAATTCCCGATTCTGTACCACTCAGGAGGACCTTGCTTTCGTCAGGTGAAAAGGCCCGGCCGCTGATTGACACAACATCCATGAATTGGCGGATCGAATAACGCTTGGGCGCCTTTTCTTCTACAGGCTTATTGCATGAAAAAGTGATGCTAACCAGCAACAAGGCGAGGACGGTTCGAACGGGGTATGATTTCATATCGAATTTTTTTTGGAAGGGCAAGATATTGAAAAAACCGTGGCAGGAAACGGATTTTACACCTGCTACTTAAACGTATTAAAAGTGGTATTTTTGCGCCAAATGATCCATATTCAATCCTTTACATTCAATCCATTCAGCGAAAATACGTATGTCCTGTACGATGATGCCCTTGATGCGGTCATTGTGGACCCTGGCTGTTACGAAAAGCACGAACAAGAAGAATTGGCAGATTTCATATCGCTCAATAAATTGAGCTTGAAACTTCTTCTCAACACGCATTGTCACATAGACCACGTGCTGGGCAATGAGTTTGTAAAAAGACGCTACAACGTTCCTTTCCTCATTCATCCAACAGAGCTTCCCGTGTTAAAATCTGTAAAAGTGTACGCCCCCAACTATGGTTTTCCAAACTATCATGAAGTGTTGCCTGACGGAGAATTAAAGGAAGGAATGCCCGTGCGTTTTGGTAAGAGTTCGCTCGACGTCCTTTTTCTGCCTGGTCACTCCCCGGGGCATGTTGGCTTTTACGAAAGTCAGCAAAAGTTTCTGATCAGCGGAGACGTACTATTTTATCATTCCGTAGGCCGCACAGACCTTCCCGGTGGAAATTCAAATACTTTGATTGCCAGCATCCGGGAAAAGCTCTTCCTTCTTCCCGATGAAGTAACCGTTCACTCCGGTCATGGACCTGCCACGACCTTGGGAGAAGAAAAACTTCACAATCCTTATTGCGCACTCGCCATCAAATGAAATTCTTACGACACATACCCAATGCGCTTACCTGTGGCAACCTGTTGTGCGGATGCATCGGGATCATTTTTGTACTGCAATACTCCACCTGGTCCGGTGTTTGGTTTGTGTTGGCCGCAGGGATTTTTGATTTCTTCGATGGCTTTGCGGCGCGCATGCTAAAGGTAAGTTCACCCATTGGAAAAGAATTGGATTCGCTGGCCGATATGGTGAGCTTCGGTGTCCTGCCAGCCGTGGTCATGTTTCAAATGATCGACGCCATTTCATCGAGCAATGTCTTACCCTATGCTGCATTCAGCCTTGCCATCTTCTCTGCCTTGCGTCTGGC
>JAYVEZ010000379.1:0-9915 GCA_043773645.1 Cytophagales bacterium | reverse complement strand
TTTGTATTGGTGGTTAGGGTGGGCGTCGGGTTGGCGGCGTTGGTATTGTAAAAGTTAGCGGCAGAACTGGTTCCATTGGTACTTGCGTTAAGGGCAGGTACATTGTTTGCCGCATTGCTACTTCCAAAATTAGCAGCACTACCAAGGCCTGAGGTATTGGCAATGATCGCCGCACCCCCGCCGTTGGTATTGGATGTTATAATCCCAGTATTGTTTGAGGGATTCGTGTTAATGAAGTTACCCGCTGATCCTGTTCCTGTAGTGCTTGAATTGATGACAGCGCCGGATCCATTGCTAACAGCACCAATGGCATTGCTTGTGCTGGATGCATTGACGATGCGAAAACTACTTGCCTGCCCAGTCCCATTGGTTTGGACCCCAAGGCCAATATTGGTATTGGAGGTATTAAACAGGTTCACCTGCACTCCCGGTCCAACCCCATTGTGTACGGCGCGAAGAACAGCCCCAGTACCTGCTGCATTAACCATATTGAAATAACCGGCATATCCTGCTGTGCCGGTATGCCAGCTATACACCCCGGCTCCCGTTCCATTGGTTGTTGCATATACCGCATTGGCTGAACTGCCTGTATTATTGAGGGTAAAATTTCCCGCCATACCCGCACCGGTAGTCGTTACATCGAACGCGTTTGTGGCGGCAGCCGTACTGCCGATAAAGGGCAAGGCAAGCCCGGAGGGCAAATTCGTGAGCAAACTTCCATCACCGACAAACTGGGTTGCCTGAATTTTTCCGCTGGCGGTGATGGAGTTGCCTGTACCTGCATTGTTAATATTTAAAGCAGGTGAATTGTTGGATACATTGGTGGAACTCAGATTTATGGCACTCCCCATACCACCATTGAAGACCCTCAGCGTAGATGTTGGATTTGAGGAATTTGTGGTGAATAATGAGGCAGCTCCTTCACTGGCACCACTGTTCAACCCTTGAAAAGCAAGATTGCCTCCTGTGGAAGTTGCGAACAATGCGGCCTGACCACTGCTGACTCCCTGATGAGTGAATTCACCGGCACGGGCTCCATCGGCCGTAGCGGTTATGGAGAATAAGCTTGTTGCCTGGTTGCTGGATGCGCCGTATGGCAAAGCGATTCCAAGTGAATATAAATTTCCTGTCAGTTCTACTCTTGGGCTGATTTCCGGATTGGTGCCAACGGTAATTCCCATCCAAAGGGGTTTATCGGTCTGCACCGTGATTGGGCTAGTCTTCCCCAGGATGATCGACAAGTTTCCACCAGAAATGGAAACATTGGTCGATGTCTCGGTCCAAAGGCTGGTGCCCCCGGTTGACGCATCATAAATTGTGAACGCGAGGTTATAGCTCCCATTCAGGGGACCTCCTGCGTCCGAGATTTTGCCCTGGTAGGTAAGCGTCTTCGGCGCCTGGGCTGTGGCTACAACAAAGGTGAACACGCACAAAACGGCTAGTATTCTCCCGCAGAGAGAAGGATTGAAGCATTGCATAGACAGCTTTTTTTAGTACGAATAAAGTTGTACAACTAAATCTTGCTTCACCATACCCCTTTTGTAGTATATTTTAAGACATTCTTTTGGGATGAAGACTCCTAAGGGTACCATTCTTGCACACAAAAGGCGTGAGAGCTGGTTAAATGCGAATAATTGTAATTTACATCGCAACCCATATTCCGCGCTGCAAGTTAGATATCGACATGCGTCAAGGCATCATTCTTTTGGCCGGGTTGCTGGCGACCCTTCCTGTTTTTTCCCAGCTTCAGGTCAATGGAATAGTATTGCATGAAAAGACGAGGGCTCCACTGCCGTTCGTCAATATCGTGATCAAGGAAACCCACCAGGGGATTGCATCTGACATCGATGGACGATTCAGTATGGTCTGTAGACCGGGCCACACCCTTGAATTCAGGTACGTTGGATTTGAATCCGTTCAGCTGGTACCAATACGTTCAGGACCAGTTACCATCTATCTAAAAGAAAAGCCAACGGAACTGGACGCGATTGTAATACGCCCAGGCGATAACCCGGCGCTCAGGATCATGCGCAGAGTCATTGCCAACCGGGAGCAGAATGATCCGGAAAATCTGGAGTCTTTTACATACAATACGTACAACAAACTTTCGTGTGCCATACAGCCCGTTGGGAACTTGTCCAGGACAGGAAAAGATTCAGTCCGCCTAAAAAAATTTGTTAACAACAACCTCGCCTTCGTCAGCGAAAGTTATACGGAGAAAAAATATGAGCGGCACAACCGGCACAAGGAAATCGTTCTTGGAAATCGTTTCTCAGGAATAAAGGACCCCTTCTTCGCATTCCTTGCCACCGACTTCCAACCGTTTGGCTTTTACAAGGAGGTCATTCCCTTGATGGGGGTAAATTATTTGAATCCGATCAGCCCTGGAAGCCTTGAACGCTATGACTATACTGTAATGGACACTGTTTACCATGACCCCGATTCAATCTATATCATTGATTTTGAGCCGCTGCCAGGAAAAAGTTTTGAGGGTCTTCAGGGGCAATTGTACATTTCCACCGATGGATATGCCATCGAGCATGTGCTGGCACGACCTGCCGATGAACACCTTCTGATGGAGTCTCGCATCCAGCAGAAATATGAAAAGCGTGACGGGCATTGGTTTCCGGTCATGCTCAACAGTGAATTGATTTTCAATAATTATCAGGTTCGAAACTTAAGACCCTATTACTATAGCCGAAGCTATCTGAGCAACATCAGGATTGGGGCGAAAGTTGATGAGAAAGAATTTGACCTCTTGCATGTCTCATTTGATCCGAATGCCAACAGCCAGCTGGAGGAATTCTGGAATGCCCGCCGTACGGATTCCCTTTCCCGAAAAGAAAAGAATACGTACAAAATGTACGACTCCGTCAGCAGCAAGCTGAAGGCATTCAACACCATGCTGAAATTGGCAGAAGGGTTTCTCGTGGGACGGCTGAAGCTGGGCAGCTTTTATGTTCCGACGGAAACCCTTCTTCGCTTCAATCAATATGAGGGTGTACGGATAGGATTCGGTTTGCAGACGGGAGAATCCATCTCCAAACTTTTTAGTGTCGAGGCTTATGGCGCCTATGGATTTAATGATAAAGCAACCAAATACGGAGGGGCCTTCAGACTCAACATCCTGCCACAAAAAGAGGCTTACCTCAGGGTCAGCTATCAGCAGGACGTTTCAGAACCAGGCAACTCAGATTTCATCCGTGGACCTGCGCTCAACGGAGGTGAATCTTTCAGACGGTGGCTTACTGCACGCATGGATTCCATCAGACAAATAAGGGCTGAATTTTCGTTCCGCCCTTTTCCGTTCTCGCAGTTGCAGATATTTCTACAGGAACAAAGACGGAACCCGGCCTATCCCTATCAGTATCTCTCACCGTCTGACCCAACAACGATCCGGAACGAGTTCATATCGTCTTCCATTGGCATTCAATGGCGATACGCGTTTAGGGAGTCCTATACACAAATAGGCAACAGTAAAATTGTTACCAACAATGCCAATCCCCAAATAAACGTTGCGGTTTCCAGTAGTATCCCAGGTTTGCTCGATGGGCAGTATGATTTCACGAAAGTGGAAGCAAGATTTGATCATCACAAAATCTGGGCATCGGGTGGAACGACAACCTATCAATTGACTGGTGGATACTCATGGGGTCAGATTCCCTATCCTTTTCTTTATAATGCAAAAGGAACATTGTATGACAATACACTCTCGCAGGGAGTCTACATTGGAAACTATTTTCAAACCATGGGCTTGTATGAATTTGTCTCCGATCAATATGCCTACCTCTTTCTTCAGCATAACTTTGGCCGGCTTACCGGAACAAAAAGCGAGTACTTCCGTCCAGAGCTCACGTTGGTTCAAAACACAGGCTGGGGAAGCTTGAAAAATCCTGAAGCCCATCAACAAATTAAGTTCAAGACGATGGAGAAAGGATATTTTGAAAGCGGTCTGATGCTGACCAATATTCTGCGGTTCAGGTATCTTAATATACTGCATTATGGATTGGGTGGAGGCGTATTCTATCGTTACGGGCCCAATGCCCTGGCATCAAGCAACAACAATGTTGCGTGGAAGCTTTTTGTGACCGTAAGTTTTTAAACTGACAATATCACGAAAAAGGGTTATTGCGAAACCAAAAATTGTTAAGTTACTTTTGAAGATGATTAATCTTTGCATCGTCGACGATGATCTTCGGTTGGCCAACCAGATAAGAACCGATCTGATTGAATATCCCGAACTGAATTGGATAAAGACCTGTGACAGCGGGCTGGCCTATTTTAAGTCGCTTAAAACCCAGCAACCACCTGAGGAGCTCCCGGATTGTGTGCTCATGGACATTTCCATGCGGGTGCCCGATGAAGGTATTTACGCCACCCGGCTTTTCCACCAACAATTTCCGCTGATTAAAATTATCATTTTCACAATCTCTGATGACGATGACCGTGTGTTTGAGGCCTTCCGGTCCGGAGCGGTTGGGTATCTGCTAAAGAATGAGAAGCCACCGTTCATTTTCAAGACCATTGTAGAGGTGATGAATGGCGGTGCCCTCATGTCCCCAGGTATTGCACTGAAGACAATTAAATTTCTGACAGGAACTCTTGAAAAGAAGATCGAAACCTTGCAGACGCATCCCCGGTTAACGGAGCGTGAGATGGAAATACTCCGGTTGATCAGCAAAGGATTCCGGTATCAGCAAGTTGCCGATCAGCTTTCCATCAGCAACCAAACGGTGAAGAAGCACATCAGCAATATTTTTGAAAAGCTGAACGTGAACAACAAAATTGAGGCTCTTAATAAATCAAGGGAATTTTTATAAAGGATGCCCATTCAGCCCCTTCTCGTTAAGTCGAACGGAGACGGTGGTGCCTTTTCCAAGGTTTGACTTGATTGAAAACTCAGCATGAATCTGTTCAGCCCTCTTTTGCATGTTATGCAGTCCGAAATGGTCGTACTCTCCTTTTGCCGGCCATACAAACCCTTTTCCGTTGTCGGAGGTGGTTAGAAACAGTACGCCGCTGTCAATCTGAAGAGTCACCTGTATTTTTTGTGCTCCACTGTGTTTGATCGCGTTTTGAGTTGCCTCCTGAACGATTCGAAAAAGATGGCCTGCCGTGACGGAAGATAATTTTTGGTCAAGCCTTCCCTTCACCTGCAATTCCATTTCCACCGGCAAATCAATTTTCCGGTAATGCCAAAAGAGCGAATTGATTCTTTCTTCCAACTCATCAATCGAAATCTCGGTTTTATCCAGCACCCACAGAGAATCACGAAGCTCTTTCACTGCCTTGTCGGCTAGGCTTTGGATGGCGGTCAGACTTTCATTTTTTTCAATGCTGATCAATCGGTTTAATCCAATTGAAATGGAGCTTAACTGACCGCCCAGGCTATCATGTAAATCACGCCTGATCCTATCTTTTTCCGCTTGCACCTGAAGTTCTTTTTCAAACGCAAGCTGCTGTCGTTCCAACTCTTTCCGAACGCCCTCTTTCTTTATTCCATAAAAGCGGTCAGCAATACCGACTGCAAAAATCAGCGACCGAATAGCCTCGCCAAAGTAGTGCAGGTCCGACTCATTGTTCCTAAAGTGCAAATACCCGGGGAGTGGGATCAGGTAGATCAGTGGAACAAAAAGGAACAGGAGGAATCCAAAGAAGACATAAAGGGCCAGGGTATTACCTCGCCGGAAGCTGCGAAGGGCAGAAATCAGCACAATCACCGAAGTGAGAAAACCAAGGTAGATGCTCATCAAATTCATGAAGTGCAGAAACTGAAGAGTGACCATGCTGAGTGCAACAGCGACGAGTGCCACCGCGAGGTAATTCATGAGTTGGTGTAACACCGGATCCTCTTTCCGCGTGTTTAGAAATGACTGTGAGAAGAAGAGAACGGTAAGGCTTAACAATATGCTGAATGGATCGTGAAAGTATCTCAATACCGGAAAAATTGGTTCAAGCATTGGCACTTCTTCCAAATAATGCTTTCGGAGCAGAAGGTAAATAAGTGTTACGAAGACGTTTATGACGAAAATGAGGTAAGTCGTATCACGGAAGAAAAGATAAATGAAGATGTGGAACACAAGCATCACACACAGCATGCCGAGGGCGATGCCCTGGTATTGGCGTGCCTGAAGAAAATAGTTTAGAAAACTACTTTCTTCTGCCATGGCAACGATGATGCTATTGAGTTGCCTGCTGTAAACCGAACGATTGGTAACCCTGAAGTACATCGAGGTGGTTCCCTCCTGGAGTACGACCGGCAG
This sequence comes from Cytophagales bacterium, assembly GCA_043773645.1. Classification (GTDB taxonomy): domain Bacteria; phylum Bacteroidota; class Bacteroidia; order Cytophagales; family Cyclobacteriaceae; genus ELB16-189. The sequence goes on along the minus strand of JAYVEZ010000379.1, from coordinate 3,652 downwards.
CACCAATTCCTGGCTTATGAAAATAGGTCGATTTTGTGTAGGCTCAAAGGAGCTGATCGACATTTGAACCTGGGTTCCATCCGGATTGAAGATGTAAGAATCCAGGGTATCCAGGCCCGGATGAAAATACAAGAGATAACGCAAGGAGGAGGCTGTGAAATTGCTGACCCGGCATCGAAGCCAATACGCGTCTATATGATCGTCCTGGTAGAAATCATACATCTCCTGATGCAAGAGCGTAAATGCAGAATCGCGCGCCAGGACACCCGCCAAATCCAATGTACCCTCTGAGTCTTTGAGCAGATAGGAAACCGGATTGAGTTGGAAAAGTTCTTCTTGCGCCCGGATGCTGAGTACAGAATCTCTTTCAGGGTTTTGTGAATACCCCCTGGACGATAACAAAAAGATTATAAGTGTTAAGTAGAGTCTTATCAAATTAAGAAGATTAGGCCACACATCCTGTCAGTACCATACCCACGAAAGCTTCCTGACAGCCTAAGTTGCTAACTAAAGTTGGAAGAATCAATAAAAATAAACCTAAGTATAAAAAATCCAGCACATTGACTGCACTGGATCTTACCCTTTGGGCTATAAGGAGATTACATGTTTTTTACAATTTCCCTGCCAAACTCAGAACACTTCAATAGCGTAGCTCCCTCCATCTGGCGGTGGAAATCGTATGTGACACGCTTTCCGGCAATGGCGTTTTCCAAACCTTTATAGATCAATTCGGCTACTTCCAGCCAACCCATGTATTCAAACATCATCGCGCCAGAGAGAATGACAGACCCAGGGTTTACTTTATCTTGTCCGGCGTACTTTGGTGCCGTTCCGTGGGTTGCCTCAAAAATAGCGTAGCCTGTATTGTAGTTAATGTTGCCACCGGGCGCGATGCCGATACCGCCTACAATGGCTGCTAAGGCATCTGAAATATAATCCCCGTTGAGGTTCAAGGTGGCCACCACTGAATATTCATCAGGACGCAATAATATTTGTTGGAGGAATGCGTCAGCGATAGAATCCTTGATGATCAATTCATGGCCATCTTTCTTAATGACTTGCCAGGGTCCGCCAAGATGGTCCACGGCTCCGTATTCACGCTTCGCCAGCGCATAGCCCCAATCGCGGAAACCACCTTCGGTGAATTTCATAATATTTCCTTTGTGTACCAGGGTGAGGTTCGGCTTCTTATGCTTCAGCGCAAAATCCAATGCTGCCCGTACCAATCGTTCCGTTCCTTCAATGGAAACCGGTTTGATGCCAATTCCCGACGTCTCCGGAAAGCGGATTTTTTTGTATTGCTTGGGGAAAGAATCTTTAAAAGCAGCAAGAAATTTTTTGTTTTCGTCGGTTCCCTGCTGAAATTCTATACCCGCATAAATGTCTTCGGTGTTTTCACGGAAAATAACCATGTCCGTTTTTTGAGGTTCCTTCACAGGTGAAGGAACACCCTTGAACCACCGCACTGGACGCAAACAAGCATAGAGGTCCAGGTCCTGGCGCAAGGCAACATTCAGTGAGCGGATACCACCACCTACTGGTGTGGTGAGCGGCCCCTTAATACCCACGAGGTACTCTTTGAATGCGGCCAGGGTTTCATCCGGCATCCAGCTTCCCGTTTCATTGAAAGCCTTTTCGCCTGCCAATACTTCCTTCCATTGAATTTTTTTCTTCCCCTTGTAGGCCTTTTCTACCGCCGCGTCAAAAACAATTTTTGATGCAGGCCAAATATCCACGCCGGTGCCATCACCTACTATAAATGGAATAACAGGTGCGTCCGGTACGGTTAGTTTACCATTGTTAATGCTGATTTTTTGCTCGCTCATTTTATTGCGTTTATGGGTTACTGGCTGATGTTCTGTCTTTCACGGTGCGAAAATTAGGAAAATAACCGCAGAATGAAAGAAATTAGCCGCCGTTATCCCTGCCAATAACCCATTTCAATGAAATCGATCTTTTTGGTTGTCCTGATTTTAAATTCGGTATTGGCAATGGCCCAGGATATCTGTCTGAGTCCGGAGGAAAAAAAGCTATACGATCTTATTATGGCCTATCGAAAGAGCAAGAATCTAAAGCCAATACCTTTCTCTGCCAAACTTACCCAGGTAGCCCAGGCGCACGTTCGTGACCTGGAAGCAAATTTTGACTACGACGACCGGGGGGACTGTAACCCGCACAGCTGGTCCAGCAAAGGAACCTGGACGGCTTGCTGCTATACTGCCGACCATGCAAAAGCCGAGTGCATGTGGAGTAAGCCAAAAGAAATTTCGGGGTACGAAGGAGCGGGGTACGAGATCGCGTATTTTAGTTCGGCCGGTGCCACAGCGGTTGAGGGCCTTGATGGTTGGAAAAAAAGTTCAGGACACAATCCCCTGTTGATCAACTCCGGGCGTTGGGAGAAGCTATTGTGGAAAGGGATCGGTGTTGGGATTTATGGAAAATACGGCGTGGTGTGGTTTGGAGAAGATGAAGACAAATCGAAAATCAAAGTGTGTGATTAGATTCAATACTTTTCCTCTTCACTCGGAAAAGACTTTGCCTTCACATCTTCCACATATTTGTTGACTGCGCCCGTGACAATTCCATGAAGATCGGCATACCTTCTCAGAAACCTGGGCTTAAATTCTTTGGTGATGCCGAGCATGTCTTGCATGACCAGTACTTGCCCATCTACATCCGGACCAGCACCAATGCCTATGACGGGAATTTTTAATGTCTCCGAAACTTTTTTCGCCAATTCCGCAGGGATCTTTTCCAGCACCAATCCAAAACATCCGGATTCCTCCAGCAGTTTAGCGTCGTCCAGTAATTTGTCGGCCTCTCCTTGTTCGCGGGCCCTTACGGAATAGGTTCCGAACTTATATATTGACTGAGGGGTCAATCCCAGGTGTCCCATCACCGGTACCCCGGCACTGAGGATGCGCAACACAGAATCCTTGACCTCACTCCCACCTTCCATTTTCACGGCGTGGGCACCTGACTCCTTCATGATGCGAATCGAGGAACGCAAGGCTTCGCCGGAGCTTCCCTGATAATAACCAAATGGAATGTCCACTACCACCAACGCACGCTTCACGGCTTTCACGACAGACGAAGCGTGATAAATCATCTGATCCAGGGTGATCGGCAAGGTCGTTTCGTTTCCTGCCATGACATTGGAAGCTGAATCCCCAACGAGGATTACATCCATTCCTGCACCGTCAATGATTTTCGCCATGCTAAAATCATAGGCTGTGAGCATGGCTATCTTCTCGCCCCGGTTCTTCATTTCCTGAAGTTGGTGCGTCGTAATTCTCTTGACTTCCTGCTTTCTGTAGACAGACATAATAGATGGTTAGTGAAGATACACAGCGGACTTCTTTCCCAGAACAACTTCGACATGGTCTGCCAGGGTTGTCGACAAATCGTATCCTGTATAATTCGGTTGGATCGGAAACAAGGGGTTGCTCCGATTGACCAGCACGGCCACTTCAATTTTTTTTACTTCAATAGACAAAAACGGCTTCATGGCATACGCCAATGTGCGGCCGGTATTCAGGACATCATCGACAATGACAATGACTTTCTTCTTTAAGTCGTCAATTTTTTTATCGAGCACTACCTCGCTCTTTTGAGGAAGCTGTTTATCCAAGGTCACCTTGGCAAGTACGAC
>JAYVEZ010000378.1:0-4497 GCA_043773645.1 Cytophagales bacterium | reverse complement strand
GGGGAAAGTGCAAGCCCCAATGCACTGCCCTGGGATGAAATCAAGAAAACAGATTTTCAGAAAACACCTGACGTGACAGACAAGCTCGTCTTTGGGCTTGCTAAAAACTATCAGGACCGATTGAAATTTGATGCCACATTAAAACGGTATGTTGGCGAGGTGGATGACATGAAGCGCAATTTGGGTGAAACGAAAATTTCACTCAACGAGGTTAAGCGCAAGCAGGAAATGCAGGAGGCTGAGAAGAAAAAATTAGCCAGTGATAACCTGGATACAAAACTCACCTCCAAAGAAGGCTTGTCTCCTGATGACTTGTCAAAATTAAAGGACGAGTACCTTCGCGAAGGATTGCTCATCCTGTCGGACCTCGTCACCCGGCATATTGGTTGATCAATGCTTTACCGGTATGGGGGTGAGGGTGTATCCTTTTTGTCTGAGCAGGTTTAGTAAACCCTTCTCACCTTCAAGGTGTGATACGCCAACAGCAATAAACGAAGCCTTGCTGTTGATCATCTTGTCAATTTTAGGAAGCCATTCCAGGTTGCGCTTGGTATAGAATTCTTCAATAAAAACCGGATTGTTCTCGGTGGGATGAAGTGAGTATTCAAAAACCTTGTCAAGGTCTCCACGCAAGTAAGCTACTTCCAGTTTCTTATATTCTGATTTTTGTGTCTCGAAGTTTGCCACGCTGTGCATCAAGGCGGCCTCCTGGTCTTTCATTGGAAACGCCTGAATGGCTTGAGATTCCCGTTCGATGGGCTCAAGGCTATAGGTTTCAAGTTTGTCTCTTTTTGCAATGGTGAGCAATTCAATATCGTAATATTTGACTTTTTCCCCCAGGGACATCCGGGTCATATTAATGGAGAGGGCAAGGGGTATTAGTTTCGACAAATCCTTGTCAAATTTTGATTTCGGAATTTTGAATTCGCTCGCAAAAAAACTTGTCACCTTTTGGTAGTCTTCGGGAGTAAGCTCCGTCTTGAGAGTTTTTCCAGCAGGGAAGTGTACAGCTTTATTGAGTTCGAGCTGGGCCTTATGGTCTACCTGATCTTCGATGGCAAATATTTTACATTTACCCAGGCTGGAGACAGCCTCACCGGGGAGGAAGAACTCCCTTTCTCCAATGAACTTCAAAGTTCCCATCAGGTAAGACGATGAAGAAAGTCCATTTCCGGAAATTTCCCAGAGAATTGAATTTTGAGAAAATGCGATATGGTGGCCGAGAACCAAAAATAAGAGGTAGAGGACTTTTTTCATAAGGGTGGGGTTGGAGGAACAAAGAAATAATAATTCGATCAAAAATGGAAGGTCGACGGTCTCATAGCCTTCGATAAGAAAAGATATTCGAGGTTCTAAGACTTGCAGCGCAATTTTCTCTATTTTAACCCGGAATTGTGACCCTACATGAGTGAGGAATTACTGAAAGCCATTATCCAGCTGTTTGCCATTGTGGCCAAGGAGCGAATTACGGATGATGAGCGCACCAATATTAAAGAGTTTCTATCCCTGCATCTTAACCAGGAGGCGATCCGCTATTATCTCAACCTATTTGACGAGTTTGTAAAGGCCAACCGGAAGATGGCTGCTGCCGAACTGGCAAATCTGGATGAAGAAACCCTCCAGTTTGTAGACGACTGGGCCCGGATCATGCAGATTTCCAAGAAGGTAAATCAGGCCCTTACCATGCAGCAGAAAGCAGTGCTGGTGGTAAAAATCATCGAATTGGTATTTGCCGATGGCCAGATTTCAGAGAGGCAGGGAAATCTTATTTTTTACATCGGAGAGGCATTGAAGATCCCCATGAAGGACCTTCAGGCGATGCGCACGTTTGTTATTGGGCAGGATAGCGAAGAACTGAACACAAAAAATATCCTCATTATTGATGAGGGCTCCGGGGAACTGAACCATACCGGCCCCCGGATCATCTCCAAGAATTTAACCGGACTCATTGCTGTGCTCAGGCTGGCTGATGTTGAGACCTACTTCGTGAAGTACCTTGGCATCACAACACTCTACCTGAATAGCCAACCTCTCAAGAGTCGCAAAGTGGATGTGTTTCCCACGGGCTCCACGATTCGCGGAAGCAAAATTGACCCCATCTACTATAGTGATATTGTCGGAAAGTTCCTGCTTGGGGAATCTGGTACCGAGATAAGCTTCTCCGCCGAGCATATATTCTACCATTTTAAGAGTGGGCGGGCTGGGCTTCAGAACGTGACCGTATCGGAGAAAGGTGGCAAGTTGATTGGACTCATGGGGGCAAGCGGATCAGGTAAATCCACGTTGCTCAATGTGCTCAATGGTGCCGAGCGACCGTCCAGTGGTCGTGTGCTCATTAATGGAATTGACATTCATGAATATCCTGAAAAGGTAGAAGGTATTGTAGGGTTTATCCCTCAGGACGATCTCTTGATGGAGGATCTTACTGTCTTTGAGAACCTTTTCTTTGCCGCCAGACTTTGCTTCGGACATCATTCAAAGGAACAAATCACCGAGCGGGTAGAGCGCGTGCTTACGAGCCTGGGACTTTCAGAAACCCGTGATCTCAAAGTGGGATCACCGCTTGAAAAGACCATCAGTGGTGGTCAGCGCAAGCGACTCAATGTAGGGTTGGAATTATTGCGCGAACCCGCCATCCTCTTCGTTGACGAGCCAACATCGGGATTGTCGTCGCGTGACTCTGAGAACATCATGGATTTGCTGAAGGAATTGGCCTTGCGTGGAAAGATGATTTTTGTGGTGATCCACCAGCCTTCGTCCGATATCTTCAAGATGTTTGATACCCTGATTATCCTGGATGTAGGCGGGTTTCAGATCTATTATGGCAACCCGGTTGAGTCAGTCAATTACTTTCAGGAGATCATCAATGCCGCCACCAAAACGCCGGGAGCGTGTCCGGAATGTGGAAATATCAATCCGGAGCAAGTCTTCAACATCATTGAAACGCGGGTCGTCAATGAGTTTGGGAGATTTACCAATACCCGCAAAGTTTCTCCGGGTCAATGGTATCAGTATTTCAAACAAAAGATCAAGATTGCGCGCATTGAGGAAGTAAAGGATCCGCTGCCGGTGACGCAAAAAATTCCCAATTGGTTTAAGCAGCTTTCTGTATTTATCAAACGGGATGTATTGGCCAAGGTGGCCAACAACCAGTATGTGCTGGTCAATCTCTCACTGTCGCCTATACTGGCCTTGTTCATGGCCTATTTTGTAAAGTATTACGATGTAATTGATTCAGACAATCCAACCTATTCCTTTTTTTTCAACGACAATATCCCGGTTTATTTTTTTATGAGTGTGGTGGTGGCCCTGTTCGTTGGGCTCATTGTAAGTGCCGAGGAAATTTTCCGGGACAGAAAGATTCTAAAGCGTGAACGGTTTCTGCATTTGAGCCGAAGCAGCTACCTGATTTCCAAGGTGACCGTGCTGTTTTCCATTTCGGCGATACAGACTTTAACCTTTGTCATTGTAGGGAATGCCATCCTTCAAATACCCTTGACGGAAATGCGCTATTGGTGGATTCTTTTTTCGTGCTCATGCTTCGCCAACCTGCTTGGATTAAACATCTCTTCGGCATTTGATTCAGCCGTTGCCATTTACATCCTCATCCCCGTGCTGGTGATTCCGCAACTCATCATGAGCGGTGTGGTGGTGGGTTTTGATAAGTTCAATCCTGAGGTGGGCAAACCCAATGGGATACCTGTCCTGGGTGAAATGATGGCATCACGTTGGGCATTTGAGGCGTTCATGGTGACCCAGTATCGCGACAATCCTTTCGAGAAACAGTTTTATGAATATGATCAAAAGGAGTCTTTGGCCGAATACAAGTCGCAATATTTGATCTCTGAACTTCGAACGGTATTATCGGAGGTAGTACGTCAGCGGTCTCATTGGAGGGATGAGAAGTATGCACCCGTTGTAGAGAATCTTGACCTGCTTCGAAATGAAATCAGATATGAAATCGAACAGATCGCACCTGCCAAATTGCCGGAGGTGGACATGTTGAGGGTTGGCAAGTTCGATTCATCCGTTTATGAAAATACCAAAGTCATCCTGACAGTGCTGAAGGAGGTTTATGACAAGCGCGGCGCCAGGGCAAAAAATGTGAAGGATTCCCTCGTTGCGCAGATGACGGATACACCACAAAAGCAGAAGGAATTCTATGCAAGGCATTTGCGCTATGAGAATGATATGGTGGGCCAGTGGGTTAAGAAATCCGGAGAAACAGAGCGGGTGGTCAAGTACCAGGGGCAGTTTGTGCAGAAGTTTTATCCGATCTTTTTTGTCGATCACAAACCAGCTTATCAGTTTGATTTTCGCGCCATTTTCTACGCGCCTACAAAATACTTCCTTGGTCGGACGTTTGATACATTGTACTTTAACCTGTGTGTTATCTGGAGTATGACCATTTTTCTTTACGCGACACTTTACTACGACTTACTGAAGAAGGTTGTTCACGGACTAGAAATGCGACGGAAATACAGGAAGAAGAATATC
>JAYVEZ010000377.1:0-7360 GCA_043773645.1 Cytophagales bacterium | reverse complement strand
GGAACGGTAGAGACCAGGGACATCCGGTTGGCACCGATAGAGGTTACTCCGATTGAGCCGAATGCAACGGTTACCCTCAATAATATTTTCTTCAATTTCAACAAGGCCATTTTGAAAGCCGAATCGTATCCTGAGTTGAATCGCCTTGCGGATCTGATGAAAGAGAGAAGTACGATGACTGTTGAGATAGCAGGACATGCCGACTCCACAGGTCCTGATGATTACAATTTGCTGCTGTCCGGATGGCGCGCAAAGGCAGTTTCAAAATACCTGAATGAGAAGGGTATTCAGGCAGACCGCATCACCACGGTGTCTTTCGGTGAAACAAAACCGATTGAATCAAACGAAACCAAAGAAGGCCGGAAGAAAAACAGGCGCGTAGAGTTTAAGATCATTAAACTATAGAAATCAATGAAGAAAGTTATCGTGCTGACCTGCTTTGGTGCGCTAATCTCATTTGCCTTGAGTGCGCAGCAGGAGACCCCTGTCTATGCGGAAGGCAAAATCTATAACCGTGATACCAAAGAGCCCATCACTGCAAAGATCACGTACCAAAGTGAGCCGTTTGGCAGCTTTGTAGGGATGTTGACCGGCGATAGCTTCTCCATTCCTTTATATGAAAACGAAAAGTATTCCATTGTTGTGGAGGCGGCTGGATTTGCTCATGCCAAGTACCTGTTGGACCCCGCTGCCGCCAATGGCGACAGGAAAGTGATCCAGAACATTGAGCTTGTTTTGCCCGTCTCGGCATCCGCCGCCGCGGAAACAGCCCATACTGTGGGAAAAGTGATGCGCCTCGATGCCCTTATTTTTCAGCAGCGATCATCCATTATCAGCCCCCAATCCTATCCAGAATTGAATAATGTGGCCCAAATGCTTCACACCAATCCAAAAATGGTTATTCAGCTCGAAGGCCATACGGACACCCGTGGAGATGTCAGGATGAACCTCAAGCTTTCGCAGGAAAGAGTAGATGCCGTACGTGATTACCTGATATCAAAAGGAGTAGCCAAACATCGGGTGAAAACGAAGGCATATGGAGGCACCATGCCGCTGAGCCTGGAGAATACCGATGAGGCCCACAAACTGAATAGAAGGGTTGAAGCCAGAATCCTGGAGAACTAGTTTGAGGCTATAATTTCAGACTTCTTTGTCCAAAAATTTCTAAGGCTGACCAGGCACCGGTTTTTGACATCTTCGGTCAGCGAACTTCCTAGAACACTTTGAATGAGAATTGGACCGAATTCTTCGCAGCGGGGCGAAGCATAGAGTGCATTCGCTTTCTCAAGCAGCAGGGAGCTCGTAAGCCAATCATGCTGATTGAATGCCCTTACCGCCTGATTGTAGTACAATAAGCCAACAAGTTTTTCAGCAGAGATTTGGCGATACAATTCGAATGAATACTGATAATAAAATTTTGAGGGACTGCCTAAAGGTATCTGGTTGTATTGATATGAGATCATTCTCTCACGGATGACAGCCTCATCCATTACGAATCCTCCGAAACGATCCGTGGTCTCAAGAAGGATCTTTCCTTTGGCAGTATATACTACCAAAAATATATGGTAATTCGTTTCAATAATTTCGTAGGAATAGTTTAGCTGATCAAGCACATGGCTGAAAAGCGCAGTGGCTGTCAAACAATCGTATTGACCCGTTGAGAAGATCTGGTCAACATTGGAATAGGCAACGTATTGTTTCAGGAAAGTCGCATGCACCTTGCGAAAGGTTTTTCTCAGCAACTGAACTTCTGAAGCGCGTGAACTTGCAAGGGGTAAAAGGAACGTGCTTAATTTCTTTCGGATCACTTTCCGGTCAGGCTCCGGCGTATGGGTGGTTTCCAGCAAATCATTGAGATCTGTCTGCGAATAAGCAGCACCACTGATCAGCAGCAGAAGAAAAAGGCAAAACTGTTTCAACGAATAGGTAACATTTCAATAACAAACATAACATTATGGTAACATTAATCAAACACACTTAACATTAACTTAACATTGGGCTGTTCTCGCTTGAAAGGCCTAAATTTATTGTTCAACCAGGCAAAACATGGAAATGGCGGTAGAAAAGGATATTACAACCCGGTGGGTTCCTGCTTTTGAGAGGCAAAAGTTGAGAAGTCAGAAGCTGCGCCTGGAGTCATTAAAAGTCCGAATGGATCGCCTGCGGAAACTGGAAACATGGATCTGTGTTCATCGGGAAATGATCAAAGCAGCTGTTCATGCAGATTTTCGAAAGCCGCTCCTGGAGGTGGACACATCTGAAATTTATCCGGTATTGACGGAACTGAGACATGCATTGCGCAATCTGGAAGCATGGGCCAGACCAAAGAAGATTGATGCAACCTTGGCCTATGTTGGTACCCGATCAGAAGTTCGGTATGAACCCAAAGGAGTCTGTCTCATCATAGCGCCATGGAATTTCCCGTTCAACCTGTGCATAGGCCCGTTGGTTTCCTGTCTGGCAGCAGGTAACACCGCGATCATCAAGCCTTCAGAGATGACACCGTCGACTTCCCGGATGTTGAAAGAAATGATGACAGAAATTTTTGAAGAGGATGTCGTCATGGTTGTGGAAGGAGGAGTTGAAGTTTCGCAGGCACTTCTTGATTTTCCATTTGATCACATATTCTTTACAGGCAGCCCGGCAGTAGGAAAGGTGGTGATGAAAGCAGCCTCGCGTTACCTTGCATCCCTTACCCTCGAGCTGGGCGGTAAGTCACCTAGCATCATCGACGCGAGCGCCAACCTGAAAGACGCGGCCAAGCGCATAGCCTTCGGTAAGTTTCTCAACAATGGCCAAACGTGCATTGCTCCCGACTATGTTCTGGTTGAGGAGTCTGTCAAACAGGATTTTATAGACCACTTGAAAATTGAAATACAAAATCTTTTTGGGGATGGCCATGAGATAGGTGAAAATGCTTTTTCTTATTCCCGTCTGGTGAACAACAGACATTTTCATCGCGTAAATGATTTGCTGAAGGATGCGGTTGAACGGGGTGCCAGGATCGAAAGTCTGGGATCAATCAATGCGGATACCAATTTTATGGCGCCGGTTATTCTCACCGATGTTCAGGCGGGAGCCAGGATTTTGGAGGAAGAAATATTTGGCCCCGTTTTGCCTGTGTTGACATTCAAGAATAGGGAAGAAGTACTTCAACAAGTAAATGGACGGCCCAAACCGCTTGCCTTGTATATTTTCAGTAAACAGCGATCCTTTCAGGAATATGTGCTGCAAAATACCTCAGCAGGAGGCGTTTGCATCAACGAATGTGTACTACAATTCACCCACCCGAATCTCCCTTTTGGCGGTGTAAATAATAGTGGAATCGGGAAATCGCATGGCCATCATGGCTTCCTCGCGTTTTCTAATGAAAAACCAATTCTTCGCCAAAAGGGTGGGTGGTCGGGGCCGTATTTGCTACATCCGCCTTACACGGGGAGAATGAAGAAAATCATCAACATTTTGTTGAAGTGGTTTTAGCCCAAACTTCACCAGGATCCATGCCCTTAACCTAAATTGTTGAGCAAAGGATTTGTAATTTTGCATGGATTGTCAACCCCAACAATTATGAAAATACTCAAGAAAGCACTAATAGGATTTGCAATATTTATCGTAGTCATATTGGCAGCAGCCATCGCGCTCCCCATCATATTTAAGGATGATATCAAGGCGGCCATTGACAAAGCCATTGCAAAGAATGTTAATGCCGATGTCGTATTTGATGTAAATAATTTCAGTCTGACGGTGTTTAAAAATTTTCCAAACATCACAGCGGAGATTGAGGAACTTGGTGTTTTCAACCGGGCACCCTTTGAGGGAGAACATTTATTCGTGGTGAACCGCGTGGATATTGAAATTAACCTGAAAGATGTTCTGTTTGGTGATCAGCTCCGGCTCAAGGGGATTACACTGCTCAAGCCCCAGATTAACGTGAAGGTATTGGCGGATGGGCGTGCCAACTATGACATTGCCTTCCCATCAACAGACACCGTTAAAACGACAAGTGAACCTGGTAAATTCTCATTCGGCATAGATCATTGGGAAGTGATTGATGGAGAACTTCTCTATGACGACAAGTCAATACCCTACTACTTGTCACTAAAAGGGCTAAACCACACCGGGAGCGGAGATTTTACCCAGGATGTCTTTGACCTAAGAACCCACACGGTTGCGGATACCGTGAGCACATCGATGGGATCGATGCAATTTCTGAACAATAAACGGGCAGAAATAGACGCGGTGATTTCCATCAGTGAGGACATCACCAAGTTCACCTTTAAAGAAAATTCTGCGAAAGTCAATGACTTTGCGATGAGCTTTGACGGCTGGTTCAAAATGAATCCTGATAACTATGGCATGGACATCACGTACAAGAGCCCGGAGAATTCTTTCAAGAGCCTCCTTTCGTTGGTGCCCGGAATGTACACGAAAGATTTTTCCAGCATCGAAACAAAAGGTGACCTCTCGTTTGCGGGTTTTGTTAAAGGCATCTACAACGAAAAACAAATGCCAGCATTCAATGTCGACCTCAAAGTGAATGATGCCATGTTCAAGTACCCGGGTCTGCCCACCGCGGTCAATAACATCAACATGGACCTGCTGATCGATAATAAGGATGGTATCATCAATCATACCTTGGTTGACTTAAAGAAGCTGCACTTGGACTTTGGTTCCAATCCCGTCGATGCGCGGCTTCGGATCGAAAATCTGAGGGACTACCGCATGGATGGAAATCTAAAAGCCAAACTGAATCTTGCAGAGCTGGGCAAAATGTTTCCGATGGAAGGCCTGGAGATGAAGGGAACTTACACTGTCAACGCTTCGGCAAAGGGTGTGTACGATAGCATCAAAAAGATCATTCCAACCATTGACGCAACGATGTCTTTGGCCGATGGATATGTTAAGTCGGCACAATTTCCCCTACCATTACAAGATCTGAAGATGGAAGCAACCATCAAGAACACCACGGGAAGGATGGCGGAGACGATGATCGCCGTGAATGACTTTTCCATGCTGCTGGATGGAGAAAAGCTTACCGCCAGCATGACCTTGCAAAACCTTGATGACTACACTTGGGAATTGAAAGCCAATGGCGGGGTTGACCTTGAAAAAATGACCAGGATATTTCCTTTGCAAGGAATGACCCTTGCAGGGAAGGTGAAAGCGAATATTGAAACTCGGGGCAAAATGTCGGATGTGAATGCCAAACGATATGATAAGCTCCCCACCAGTGGCACCGCGTCTTTACAAGACTTTAAGTACCTCGCAAAGGGACTTCCAGAAGTGACATTGTCGCGCGCGGATGCCTCATTCGATCCGCAAAAGATAGAGCTGCAGCAGATGAATGGTACCATTGGGAAAAGCGATTTTGCTGTAAAGGGGATCGTCACCAATTATATTGGTTATGTTCTCAACAATGAAACCATCAAAGGCACGGTCAGTTTTAATTCTAAGCTGCTTGACTTGAACGAATTCATGACAGAATCGACACCCACCACGCCGACAGACACCACTTCATTTGGTGTAATTCCAATACCACAGAATATCGACTTTACCTTAAAATCAGTAGTCGCCACTGTCAAGATGATGGACTATACCATCAGCAACGCGAGCGGTGATGTGATTCTTAAAGATGGTATTGCCAACCTGAGTGGACTAAAGTTCAATATGCTCGGCGGAGCTTTTGCTGTGAATGGTACTTATAATGCCCGAGACATCAAACATCCCAAGTATGACCTTGACCTGAAGGTTCAGAGTCTTTCAATCCAGCAAGCGGCCAACTCATTCTCCATGGTAAAGACCTATGCACCCATTGCAGGCCTGGTGAATGGTAACTTTTCCACCGACTTCAAAATCAATGGCGAGCTCACCAGCAAGATGATGCCCAACATGGCAACCGTCAATGGGGGCGGGCTTCTCAAGATCGCGGAAGCAACGCTGACGCAATCCAAATTGGTATCGGGCATTACTTCATTGACCAATCTTCAGAATTCAGATCAGGTGAGTTTAAAAGATGTCCTGATGTCGGCGAATATCGCCAATGGACGTTTGAGTGTGAAGCCATTTGATGTAAAGTTTGGTGAGTACACCACGACTGTGTCAGGCAGTACAGGACTTGACCAAACCATTGATTACTCACTTAAAATGATGGTTCCGGTCGGTCAGTTAGGATCTCAACTTCAAGGTTTTATGAATCAATATGCCGGCACCACCAACCCTACTGATAAGATCCCTGTTACGATTGGGTTGGGGGGTACCTTCAAGGATCCCAAGACAAAGTTGATTGCCGCGGAGCAAAAGGAGCAAGTGAAAGAGGCCGTAACGAAGGCGGTTGAAGAAAAAAGTCAGGAGGCCATTCAGCAGGTGATTCAGGGAACAAAACCGGAAGATGTAGTTAATAATTTACTCAAGGGAACCGCTCCCAAACCCGACTCCACCAAAACAGCGGGTCAGGACACCACAAAGACCACGACGACTGATCCCACCAATCAATTGTTGAAGCTTCAAAATTTATTAAAGAAGAAAAAGAATTAATTGAGAATTAAGAAGATGAGAATTGAGAAGGGATACATTCTCAATTTCTCGATTTTCATCTTCTCAACCTCACTTCACTTTGACCAATTCGCTTCCCGTAAAGAATCCCTCTTTAATCAGTTTCATCAGTTGCTCCTGGGTAGGGGCAATCTGATAGAAGGTTTCATCCTTACGATGAACCTCTTTAACATTTACCCTCTTGTTGAGTTTCTTAAGAATGCTTTTCCGTTTTGAATCGTCTTCTAAATTGATGGATAAAAACTCAATGGACCCTGATGGTTTTTGTTTGATGAGACGTAATACCCAATGATCGCCTGACCTAAAATTTACGAAATAGTAGTTTTGGTAAAATTTCAATACCAATGAATCGCTGAGCACTCCGCGACCCAGCCAGTCATTGTCCTTGGCGTCCTTGAAATGATATCCCCAGGACTCAACGATGAGCGTATCTGTATCATTCCCTTTATCGTCAATTCCGGTATAACTTCCTTGCAAAGGTTTTGGGACCTGAGTCAATGAGGTTATGCCCGTGGGTTGTGGCTCCTTGAAAGTCACCTCTTTGCAAGAGTACAGAAGCAGAGACCAAAGCAATACCAACGGAAGCGCTTTCATGGTTTTTTGCGTTTGATGAAGGACTAGAGACGAAATTACAACGGATAATTCACATCTGAGTGTCTGTGGTTGGATCAAATTATAATTCACTGGAGTTAAATGAGGTGGTTCGACTTCAATTTTACAACCTGAATAATATGGCGAAGATTATTCTCGTTTCTGATTTGACCAGATCTGGCCTCCATGCCGGATTCAATGTGGTTGTGGTAAGACC
>JAYVEZ010000376.1:0-11203 GCA_043773645.1 Cytophagales bacterium | reverse complement strand
GATACCATTCTTTGAAAGGACCATCATACAATCCTTTGGAAAAAGAATAGAAAAATCTTTGATTGCCATTGGGCCACCAGCCGGCATGGATTCCTTCTTTTTCTCCCTGGTCATAGAATCGCATGGTTTCCCGTTTGCCATCTTCAAACCAAGTTGAGTGGGCGCCATGAAGCAACCCGTTTGTATAGTGCGACTCGCTCCTCAGTTCACCACTTTCAAATTGTTCGTGCACCTTGCCAGTAAACAACGAATTCTTATATAAAAGGAATTTTCCCTGCCCTTGCAGTTGTGGATCATCGAGGTTGATGGACAGGGTCTGCTGAACTGGATTGGAGCAATCCAAAAGCAATACTGACAGCAGGAGGGAGCTAAGAATTCTCATCCGTCATTTCTCGTTTCAGTATCTTGATATCTTCAATCAGTCTCTCGATTTCAGCGGGGTTGGTGCCGTTGTACACGCCGCGAATCCTTCTGTGGTTATCCACCAGGACAAAGTTTTCTGTGTGCAAGAAATCATTCTCACTTTTCTTTAACCCCACTTCCTCATCGGCAAAATACCCAAGGCGCGCGATGGTATAGATTTCTTTCCGGTCGCCAGTCAGCAAATGCCACCGGCCACTGATGACTTGGTTGCGATCAGCATATTCTTTTAGTCGCGGAACACTGTCGATGTCGGGTGTCACGGAATGAGAAAGCAACACAATGGATTCATCATCTCTAAATTGATCCTGAACGTTCCTCATGCTTTTGGTAAGCCTGGGGCAAATGCCAGGACAGGCGGTAAAGAAGAAGTCGGCTACCACAATTTTATTTTGAATTAAATTTTCAGTGATGGTGTCACCGTCCTGATCAACAAAGGAGAACGATGGAATCGTATGGATCGACTTAAACGCGGGCGTGTCTTTTGAAATCCACTCCGGGGTAAAGTCAGCAGAATTGAAAAATGGTAAAGTGTCTGGTGCGGTAGGGGTGCATGACACCAATGATAAGAGTAACGCCAGGGAGATAAGACCTTTCATGAAGATTTAAACATTAATGACAGATCTTTTGTTTGACCTTTTGGTCTACAGAAATGCCGAGTTGTTCTGCAGATTTAAGATCCTCGCAAGCTTCTGCTGATTGCCCGGCATTTTGATGGGCAATCGCCCTGTTATAATGAGCAATCTTGTAACTGGGTAGTAAAATAATCGCAATGCTGTAATCTTCAACGGCTTCTTTCCAACGTCCCTGCTTGGACTTGATATTGCCATGACTCAACCAGGCTTTTTCATTTTTTGGATTGA
This sequence comes from Cytophagales bacterium, assembly GCA_043773645.1. Lineage (GTDB taxonomy): Bacteria > Bacteroidota > Bacteroidia > Cytophagales > Cyclobacteriaceae > ELB16-189. The sequence goes on along the minus strand of JAYVEZ010000376.1, from coordinate 9,920 downwards.
GATCAATCGCCTTGGAGAAGTCAGCCTTGGCGCCCAGCAGGTCATTCATCTTTTCTTTGACAAGTCCACGGTTGATGTAATTTTCTTCGTCCTTGGGCTCCAGGCGCACCACTTCATCATAGTCCTCGAGTGCCCCTTTCAAATCATTCTTCTGGAAACGTTGATAAGCCCGTTCGGCGCGTGGGTAAGGCAGGTTCTTATTTTTTTCGATGGCTTCACTCAAAAGTTTTTCCGACACCAGGTTCTCCCCGGTTGTAGGCTTCAAGGTTGCCAGGTTGTGCAATGCGAGGCTATTGTCCGGATCGATCTTCAGCGCTTGTTCAAAGTCAGACCGTGCGCCTGCAATATCCTCGTCTGGAACTTTGGCAGCTCCCCGGTTGATCCAATAGCTGGCATTTTCTGGCGCCACTTTGATCGCGGAATCCAGCCAGGCAATGGCCTTGTCGTAGCGCCTCAACTTCGTTTCAATAAGTCCCAGGTAGTTGTAGAGATAGTCCTTGCCAGTGCCTTGGGCCGTAAACATTTTACCATTGGAGTCATTGTATTTTTCCTGACTGAAATAGACGGTGTTTGTTTCACCTGTAGGCATTGTCAGAAGTTTGAGAAAGTCCTGCCTGGCAGGAAGGTATTGGCCTGATTCAAATCTCAGCACTGCCCGGTTAAACAAGGCCTCGGCATCTTTCGGTTTGAGATCGATGTATACATTGAAGTCTGTAAGGGCTTGGGCAGTAAGTCCGAGGTGCTCCCGCACCATGCCTCTCATGCGGTATGCCTCTGAGTAGTAGGGATCCAGGCGAAGGCATTCGGTGAAATGAGCCTGAGCGCTCACATATTCTTTCTTGGCCATCGATTGCTCACCTTTGTCGAAATAATAGGCAGCGGTCTTCTTCTCCTGGCCCAGCCCTGACAGCGGAATCAATAAGATAATGAACAGCATGCCACGAATATTTCTCATAGGCCTTCAATATTCCCCTTAAATTCGAAACTTCTTTTCAATTCCTTTGTTAAAAATGATATGGAAACAACAAAAAAATCCAACCGCAAAGCAAAAAGCTCCGGAAAAGACAAAATCCTGAAGGCATACCGCCAGGCATTGTTGACGGAAGACAAGTTGCCCACGTCTGTGTTTTCGTTTTGCCAGTCCATTGGTCTTACGGAAGATGAGTTCTACGAGTTCTATGGCACTTTTGATGCCGTCGAAAAGGAAATCTGGAAAAGCTATATCCAAACCGTGGCGGGCCGGCTGGAAGGCGATACCAGCTATGTCTCATTTTCCATACGGGAGAAGATCCTGGCCTTTTACTTTACCCTGGCAGAAGTACTGCGCAGTGATCGGAGTTTTGTACTCCACTGCCTCAAAGATTGGAAAAATCCCGCCATCACGCCCGCTTTTCTGAAAGGGTTCAAAACTGATTTTGAAGCCTGGCTGACACCCATCCTCAATGAAGGAAAGCAGAATGGTGAGATCGCGAAGCGCCCAGGGCTGGATAGCCGCTATGATGGTTTATTCTGGCTGCATCTACTATTCATCCTTCAGTTTTGGAGTAAAGACGACAGCGCTGGTTTTGAAAAGACCGATGCGGCCATCGAGAAGTCTGTGAACCTTGCATTCGACCTGGTCGGTAAAGGTGTGCTGGACAATGCGATCGACTTTGGGAAGTTTCTATATCAAAATGCGAGTGGACGGTGAGGGGTTAGTGGTAAATTGTGAGAGGTAAGAGGTAAGACGTAAAAGGTAATCGGTCAGTGCCAATGCCGGGGACCCAACTGATAGGAAGAATGAAAGAGCAAAAAACAATACCGGTAACCAAAGTTCAGCGGGCAACAAAATTCCTGACGACAGGGGCGAAAATTGGACGGAACTATCTTAAACATTACGGCAAGAAACTCGTGGATCCCACCACCACCCGGGATCAGTTGCATGAGGACAATGCTTCGGATATTTATGACTCATTGAGCAAGCTCAAGGGAAGTGCCTTGAAAGTAGCGCAGATGTTGAGCATGGATAAGAACTTATTGCCGAAAGCGTATCAGCAACAGTTTACGATGGCGCAGTACAGTGCTCCGCCATTGTCCTATCCACTCGTAGTAAAAACTTTTCAGACCTATTTTGGTAAGGCACCTGGGCAGATATTTGATTCCTTTTCACATCAGGCCATCAATGCGGCGTCGATGGGTCAGGTGCACCGTGCGACATTAAAGGGAAAAACACTTGCCGTGAAGATTCAATATCCCGGGGTCTCAGACACTGTGAAGAGTGATCTCGCGATGGTGAGGCCCATTGCGTTGCGCATGTTCAAACTTAACCCGGTGGAATACGAAGAGTTCATCGGAGAAGTAGAGTCACGTCTTTTGGAAGAAGCGGATTACAAGTTGGAGCTGAGGAGGTCAGTAGAAATTTCTGAGCAGTGTGCGTCGATGGAAAATCTTGTATTCCCTGGCTACTACCCTGATCTTTCCGCACCAAAAATTCTGACAATGGATTGGATGGAAGGCCAATTGCTGGGCGAGTTTTTGAAGAAGGGTAAACCATCGAAAGAAATAGCCAACAAGCTGGGTCAAGCCATGTGGGACTTCTACCACTTTCAGTTTCATCAATTGAAGGCTGTTCACGCCGATCCACATCCCGGCAATTTTATTATCACACCCGACAATAAACTTGGTGTGATCGACTTCGGTTGCATCAAGGAGATTCCGGAAGATTTCTATAAACTCTATTTTCAACTTCACCACAAAGATATTCTGGATGACGCCGAACGGTTGGAGAAGATATTCTATGAAATGAGATTCATTTATCCGGAAGACACGGCACAAGAGAAGAAATTTTTCAAAGCAGTTTTTCTGGAACTGTTGGAACTGTTGGGTCGGCCATTCCATACACCGGAATTTGATTTTGCCGACCCATCCTATTTTGAAACCCTCTACAAAGTGGGGGAAAAGGTTTCGAATATGAAAGAACTGCGCGATTCAAAGAAGGCCCGTGGGATCAAGCATGCGCTCTACATCAACCGCACCTATTTTGGATTGTACAGTATCCTAAACGAGCTTGGATCCACCATCCATACGCACTCATTTGTACCCTCCTGGAAAACATTCTAATAAGAGCTAGTGCTAAGTTATTCTTAGCGCTGTTGCGCCTTAGCGGTTTCAGATATCAACCGGAATATTAACCGAGAGGAAGCGCAAATACGCAGGAAGACATCTGCGGTTGGTGTTTGTATTCATCAATAATTCCACGATCTTGGTTAGCAAATCCTAACCTATGAAAAACGATCGCCGTCATTTTATCAAGTCATCCTCTCTTGCGCTCACCGGACTGGGCGTCAGCACGCTAATTCCCTGGGAATCGATCGCTGCAGCAAAAAAGAAGGTTGGAGCAAACGGAAAAATCAACATCGGTGTGATCGGCCTGAATGGCATGGGCTGGTCCGATTTGCGATCCATGATTAAAATTCCTGAAACTCAGGTCATCGCCCTTTGTGACGTTGATGAAAATGTGCTGAATTGGCGAAAATTTGAATTGGCCAAGGGCGGCATTGCGACCACTACGTATGTGGATTACCGCAAGATGCTAGAGAACAAGGATATTGATGTGGTCATTGTGGGTACTCCGGACCACTGGCATTGCTTGCAAATGGTGGAAGCTTGTGCAGCCGGAAAAGATGTGTATGTCGAGAAGCCTGTAGGCAATTCAATACAAGAATGCAACGCCATGGTGGCAGCCCAGCAGAAGTTCAACAAGGCAGTGCAGACGGGACAATGGCAACGCAGCGTCACTCACTTTTCTGATGCAATGAATTTTCTTAAGTCAGGAAAGTTGGGCAAGATCAGAACGGTGAAAGCCTGGGCTTATCAAGGCTGGATGACCAACATTGAAAACAAGCCTGACGGTGCCGTACCCGCCGGTGTTCATTACGATATGTGGCTGGGACCTGCAACCAAACGTCCCTTCAATCCAAATCGATTTCACTTCAACTTCTGATGGTTTTGGGACTATGCAGGAGGGTTGATGACAGACTGGGGAGTTCATTGCATTGATTATGCCTTGCTTGGCATGGATGCCAGTTTCCCTAAATCTGCTGTAGCATTGGGAGGAAAATATGCCTATCCCGATGGCGCGCATGAAACCCCGGACACGCTGGCAGTGGTATATGACTTCGGGGATTACAACATGATCTGGGAGCATGCCCAAAGTATCGACAATGGACCTTATGGACGCGATCACGGCATCAGTTACATCGGCAACAATGGAACCTTGGTGCTTGACAGGGGAGGATGGGAAGTGATTCCGGACTCAAAGCGGATGGAAGCAGTACCGTTGCAAACGGTAAAAGGAAATGGATTGGATATTCATACTCAGAATTTTATTGAAGTAGTGAAGTCCCGTAAGATGAGCGATCTACGCTGTTCAATACAAGAAGGAGCCCACACGGCAACTGTTTGTCAAATGGGTAATATCAGCTACAAGACCGGAGATAAAGTGACTTGGGATCCAGGCAAGGGGAAGTTTAATGAGGAAAAAGCTAACCTCTTGATGAATGCGAAGTACAATAATGGATATCAGGTACCGAAGGCGTGATGATGAATTTTGAAGTGTAGCAAACTGATCCCATGAGAAAAAATAAAATCATTTCATAGCATGAAGGATACAAAATGGTATACCATTCTCGCATTGATATTAGCCATTTGGTTTGTTTTAACCAGTTGGCTTTGGGTATGGGTGCTCAATCTTTTCATCTCATTTCCTATTGGCCTCGTGGCATTGATTCTTTATTTTGTAGGCCGCAGGCAATCACCCGGAAGCCGGCTCAATAAGATTGTATTGATTTTGCTCATTGCGGGATTCTGCAGTTCAGTAATTACCATTTTCTTATTTACAAGGTTGTCGAATATGTTTTGAAGTGATAGTCTCTGGTGTTTCATTTTGTAACCAGAAGGATCAGATGGCAAGTAAAGGCGACCGTCAATTGCCCTGAACGTCCGCCCGCAAATAGGCAATTCTGCCTGCTTTTTAATTAATTCACAAGCCTGCTTATAATAATCTAATGGAGCCTTGGATCAACGGTCATAGATATTGATAGGAGGAGTCCGCGCCGCTTTAACCAAAGATCGCGATGACTTTTGGCATTCAAATACATCCTTGTTGATGATAAAAATCATTGTCGACAGCATAAGCTAGATGTAACTTTTCGCAATTTAAAGAAGGTCAATCTTTTGGGATCATCACGCTATGCATGATGGGGGTTGGCTAATTTTCGCACGGCAATAAAACAAAGAATATGAAAACGCTATCGATGTTGATACCGCTGCTGGTCATGACAGCATGCTTCAACAAACCAAACAAAGAGGAGAGTGTATCTCAGGTTTCTCCTACTTCAAAAGAAGATACGGTGCTTTTTGACCAGGCTAAGTTATTCTTCAAGCAATTGCCACCGGATGCTGAGAGTAAAGACAACGCATTGACCGCAGCAAAGGTGAAGCTTGGAAAGATGCTCTTCTACGACAATCTGTTGTCCAATTCGGGAAACAACAGTTGTAACTCCTGCCATAACCTTGCGGCTTATGGTGTGGACAATGAGGTTACCTCTGTAGGCGACAATGGCGAGCATGGAAAAAGAAATTCACCCACAGTTTTTAACGCTGCTTTACACAACATGCAATTCTGGGATGGCCGCGCAAGGTCGGTCGAAGAGCAGGCAGGAATGCCTATTCTCACCGAAATGGCAATTCCTCACAAGGGCTTCCTGGTCGACAGACTCAAGGTTGAGGCTACCTACAAGAATTATTTTTACAATGCCTTTCCCGGTGAGGCGGATCCTATCAATTATACAAATGTGCAAAAGGCCATCGGTGCTTTTGAGCGCACCTTGCTTACCCCTTCGCGTTTTGACAAGTTTATGCATGGTGATTTTGCAGCCCTTACGGAATCGGAAAAAACAGGCATGAAAATCTTTCTCAATGTGGGTTGTGCGAATTGCCACAACGGTGTTGGAATCGGAGGGGAGAGTCTCCAAAAATTCGGCCTGTACACAGACTATCGCACGCTGACCAACAGCCGTGTAGATGACCAGGGCAGGATGAAGGTCACCAACAATAAGGCCGATGAGGACGTATTCAAAGTCCCTGGCCTTCGGAATGTGGAAAAGACCTATCCTTATTTCCATGATGGGAGCATCACCAGCCTGGACTCCACCATCCGAATCATGGCAAAGATTCAATTGGATCGGACCTTTACCACTGATGAAGTTCAATCCATTTCAGGTTTTCTAAGGTCCCTTACCGGTGATGTCAATGAAGATGCCAAAAAGCCACCGGAAGAGTTGAAGTCGTTGATGAAGGGTACTATGTGAGGAATCCAAGAATCATTTATTGATCTGAGGTCGGTGTTGTTGCCGACCTTTTTGTTTCAATGAGTAAATGCAAAAACCGCAGAGCACACAGAGGTTCCCAAAGAATGCAGACACATAGTCCAATCTATTCAACAGGCACCTCAGCGGTCAAAATAGGAACCCATATTCTTTCACTGAGTGAATAGATTACTGGCGCGGCTCGTGGTCGGTGACAACACCGACCACAGGGAAAGCCTGATCCTGTGGTGCTTAACGTGAGGTTGGTGTTGTCACCAACCTCCACGTGCTCTTTAAGGGTGAGGTGAATTCCTTTGCGCCTATGTGCCTCCACAGTTAAATAACCACCTTGACTCTGCACGATCCCTCTCGACCTGAGGTGCCCAAAAATCTGCAAAAATAGCCCAAACCTTACATGAGAGATAAGAAACGTAAGTTGGGTATATTGAAAATGGTTCCATTTTGCACCTTTAGCGTATCAACCCTAAGATTCCTTAGATATGAAATTGATAGTAGGCTTCCTTTCTCTGTGTGCGATATTGCTCAGCGGTTTTGCTGGCGATGAACCCAAAGTCAAGGTTACCTCAGTCATTGATGGAAACACCATTGTCATACTCGACAACAATGGCGATCAGTATAAAATCCTCCTGCATGGCATTGACTGCCCTGATTCCGGGCAAAACTTTGCGGTAGAAGCAAAACGAATGTTGGCCGGATTGGTGCTCGACAAGCAGGTCACTCTGGTCTTGAATGGCAAAGACCGCTACGGCACCCGGCTTGGAGAGATTCAGGCACAAGGTATTCCTGACCCCCGGTATGAACTGGTCAGAACCGGTCTTGCATGGACTACCGACTCTGACGAAAAACTGGAATCATTGAAACAACATGCTCGTTCTCAGGGAATCGGAATTTGGACAGAGGAGAATCCCACACCTCCCTGGCTCTGGCGCAGACAGCAATCGATGTTGCGTTCAAAGACCAATTGAGTGTTGCAATAGCATGCCAGTCTGATCTGTAGGAACGGGCACTCATATCATAATTCTTGTAAGGTACGCCGACCATCGCCAGTTGTTTGCAGGTGTCGATGATAAAACCGTTTGTCGGCAATAACCGTCTGTTTGACGAAAGAACGCCTTTCGCATCTTGGATTTTTGGTTATCATTGGTCGCTCTGGCCATGCATGAAGATTGCCCTCCTGATTATTTCTGCAACTATTTGGTTCTTACCATCTGCCATGGGCCAGGTCGGCAGGGAGTATGGTGATGGAATGACGCCCCGTTTCGTCACTCACTTGCCGAGGGCCTACATGGCGATGACCTATACTCCAACGGGGAAATCCACCCACACGATCTTCAACAGGATCATTTGTTTTAAGCGAGGATGCAGAAAGACCATCGCGCGCATGAAAAGAACCAGGAGCATCAGCTTCGAGGAATTCACCAGGCAAATCCGTAAGAATGCAAAAAGGGGAGCCTACGATTCCTACAAAAAAAGTAAGCCAGTTCAACCTGACACAGCCTGGATCAAAAAGGAGGCGCCTGAACAAATTGTCAAAATATCAGAAGCGATCACCGTCGCAGCTCCTCTGCTGAAGACAGACAGCCTCGTCATCCTGAATGAGGTCCTTTTTGAAACGAACAGTTTCAAACTCAACACCGAACACCTTCCGACGTTGGATTCAATGGCATCATTCCTTTCAGAGCACCCTACCTTGGATGTCAAGATATCCGGACATACCGATAACACAGGGAACGAGGCACACAACCTTCGGTTATCGACTCAGCGTGCGGAGGTTGTTGCAGCCTATCTGATCAACGGTGGTATTCCATGGCAGCGGGTTTCGTTTGAGGGCTTTGGAAGTTCAATGCCAATCATGAGCAATGGCACCGAAGCGGGAAGAAGAAAGAACAGAAGGGTGGAGATTCTAATTCATGAGAGAAAGTAATCAGACATTTTGATTGCCATATGGGATGATAAACACGAGAAGATTCGCTAAATTAGTATCGTTCTTTTATCATGAGAGTTAAAAGCATTCATATTCCTTGTGCCTTGATATCTGCCTTGGTGATCTTTGGATTTGGTTGTACCAAAGATGGGGTGATCGTCCAAACCCCCTTACTTGAAACCAGTTCAATATCTTCCATTACTCCAAACACGGCCAATGGTGGGGGAAATATTATTTCTGACGCAGGTGTACCCATTATGGAGAGGGGAATTTGCTGGAGTACAACACAACTGCCTACGGTGCTTGATCATAAGACATCCGATGGCAAGGTTCTTGGGAGTTTTAAAAGCTCCATTGCGGGCCTGGTTTACAAAACCACATATTATGTTCGGGCCTATGTGTCCAATGCGAATGGTACATTTTACGGAAACACAGTATCCTTCGCAACGCCCAACTGCCAGGAATCTTTTGTTGCAAATAGAGTTACAGATCCAGACAAGGTAGCTCAATTGCTCGTCGGTATTTGGGAGCGATACCACGACTATTATCAGTACACTTCTCAGTCAAGTCCAGGAATATTCGACCACAGTAGTACCCATACCTACTATTGTGAAAGCCGAGTGAAATTGGTCTTTACAGACGAATTGTTGATTAATTCGATCTCGGAGTTAGGTGTCGTCACACCCTTGGGGACATACACCTTAAATTATTCACCGGATGGGTTTCTTCAGGTGGTGACAACCAGTGGGAGGATAGATGGGAAAATAAACATGTTTGATGATGGTTTTCACCTTACCATCTGGAATTGGGCCAATGTGGTGGCAGGCAAAATATATGATACACAAGGAAATGAATATGTTAAGGTGAAATAGTTTGCGATTGATGCTTTAACATTTGCACTTCCTCTGAAAGTCGTGCCCCAGTTGCACAAGTGAGTATACTTTTTTCGGGTGGTGCGATAAACCGGGCTTTGGCAGAAGCTTTCCCAGTGAATGATGTGCGCATGCAGCCTTTTCATCAAGATTGACTTTCTTTAACGTTGTCCTCGAAATACAAGAAATTATTGATCATTGTGAGGTGGCAGGTCAAGGGACAGGCCAGAGGCGCAATCGTCTTATAGCGAGAAAGGATTATTATTCTGTTTCTTGATGGTTGCAACAATGATGATAAATCAAGTGTCTCGCGGGTATTTGCAATTAATGCAACAATAAATCTGGACCGATGCGAAGTTCGCTTGACGCGGGTCATGCAAAACCTCTACGTTTGGCAATATGAAAAGCTATTACAGCGTTTTGACCCTGGCAGTATGGATTGCCATCATCAATATTTCCTGCAGCAAAAAGGGTGACCCTACACCTTCTCAGGTCTCTCTGACAACGACCGCTGTTACAGGAATTACATTATTCTCCGCCTCAGGTGGAGGTAACATAACGTCGGAAGGTGGTTCCCCGGTAACCGCCCGTGGCATTTGTTGGAGCACGAACGCAGAGCCCACCATTGCCGACAGCAAAACCACCGATGGCGCAGGCACCGGTAGCTTTATCAGCAGTATCACCGGCTTGACTACAGGCACCACGTATTTTGTGAGGGCGTACGCTACCAACAATGTTGGCACCGTTTATGGCAAC
>JAYVEZ010000375.1:0-5209 GCA_043773645.1 Cytophagales bacterium | reverse complement strand
GATTTTTGATCAAGAAACATTGGGAGCAAGGGTTTGGATGACCAATTCGGAAGATAAAAAAACGGCCGACAGCTATTACATAAAACAACTTCAGCACCCTTATTACAAAGAGCTCATCAAACAGTGGAGAGGAAGAAATCCAAAATGGGTCTATGATCTCAATGGCAATGACAAGGAGACGATAGACAAATTGTTGTTGGAAGAAACGGAACTTTCCAGGCTTCCAGAGGTTGTTAAGACAGGAATACTTTCATCCAAGCGCACGTTTATATCCGGTTCGTTCAACAATTTCGGATTAATTGAAGCTTCGGGTCCAGTTGCGCATTCGGAAGAACAGCTTGAAATCCTCTATCGCTTCGGAAAAGTATTTGACCAGAACTACAGACGTTTCCTTGATCTGCAAAAGGCTGAGCAGCAGGCGCGCGAAGCAACCATCGAAGCTTCTCTTGAGCGCGTGCGTGCCAGCGCCATGGCCATGCATACCAGTGAAGATGTGGTCAATGCTACAGGAGTACTCTTTAAAGAACTTCACAAACTGGGCATTGAAAATATGCGCTGTGGTATTCTCATCATCGACGAGGACCGAACCATGGAAGTCTGGTCGGTGACAAACACGGACGATGGGAAAACAGTCAGGGGTTCGGGCAGGTTCAACATGGATGACCATCCCTTGTGGGTAGGCCTTTTCAAGAACTGGAAAGAAAAGGAGGAGTTCTATTATTACTACCTGGCCGGTGAGGACAAGAAGAATTATTACCGTGTTATAACCACCAAAGCGCCCAAATATTTTTCAGCACCTCTACAGGAGTTGCCGGACCAAAACTTTCAAGGTTATAATTTTCCAGAAGGCACCATTTGGACTTTCTCTATGCATCCACACTCGGAAGAGGACAAGCAGGTGCTGAAAAGATTTACGGCAGTCTTTTCGCTCACCTTCCGCAGGTATCAGGACCTCAAGAAAGCAGAGGAACAAGCAAAGGAAGCAACCATCGAAGCGTCTCTGGAAAGAGTGCGAGGCAAGGCGATGGCCATGCACAGTTCCGAGGACCTGACTTTAACCATTGGGCTTTTTTACAAAGAATTGGAATCGTTCAGCTTAACGCCGCGTAGATGTGGCGTGGGTTTGCTGGACAAGGACACCCACATGGCTGAGCTTTCTACGATGAATACAACAGAGCAGGGTGATTCTATTGAAGTTATCGGCAGGTTAAAACTGCAAGGACACCCGGTGCTGGAGGGAATTTATGATAATTGGATTATGCGGACGGAATACCATCCCGTTTTGCGTGGCCCCGAGATCACTGCGTATATGAAGTTGGTGCGAACTCAAGTAGCCTTCACGGAACATCCGAATGATGCCGTTCAATATGGGTATTTCTTTTTCTTCCAGGAAGGTGGCGTGTATGCATGGACTGAAAAAGAATTGATTGAAGATGAGCTGAAGATTTACCGCCGGTTTACCTCCGTCCTCAGTCTGGCCTACAAACGCTACAAGGATTTGAAAGATGCTGAGGTGCGGACACTGCTTGCCATTCGTGAGTCTTCCCTCGACCGCGTGCGCGCGGGAATAGCTTCCATGCGCACAGCGGAAGATCTGAATCAAATCACCCCATTAATGTGGCGAGAGCTCAAAACCTTGGGCGTGCCATTTTTCAGGTGCGGATTGATCATCGCAAATGAAAGTGATCAAATCGCGGATTTCTATCTTTCCACGCCGGAAAATAAGCCCTTGGCGGCGCTCCATCTTGGATTCAACAGTGAAGGCACCATCAAAAATGCTATTGAACATTGGCGGCAACAAAAGGTTTACACCGATCATTGGGATCGGGAACAATTCGCCGCTTTTGCGAAATCCATGATTGAGCAAGGGCAAATTCAAACCGCCAACACCTACCAGGGCGGGGAGGAGCCCCCTGAGTCGCTGACCTTGCAATTCATGCCGTTTGCACAAGGGATGTTGTATGTGGGCAGTGCCGAACCCCTGTCTGAGTCACATATTGAATTGGCGAAAGTACTTGCAGAAGCTTTCTCTACAGCGTATGCCCGCTATGAAGATTTTACCAGACTCGAAGCCGCCAAACAGCAAATAGAAAAAACATTGACCGACCTGAAGCAGACCCAGGCTCAATTGGTGCAATCCGAAAAAATGGCCTCGCTGGGCGAACTCACAGCGGGTATTGCCCATGAAATTCAAAACCCGTTGAACTTTGTCAACAATTTCTCCGAAGTAAACAAAGAGTTGCTGGAGGAAATGAAAGCAGAAATCGAAAAGGGGAATTTCGATGAGGTCAAAATCCTGGCGAAGGACATCATTGACAACGAACAGAAAATCAACCACCACGGCAAGCGCGCCGATGGGATCGTCAAAGGAATGCTCCAGCACAGCCGCAGCAGCAGCGGGCAGAAAGAACCCACGGACATCAATGCCCTCGCGGATGAATACTTGCGACTCGCCTACCACGGCCTCCGTGCGAAGGACAAATCATTCAACGCGAAATTTGAAACGAAATTTGACGAAACTATCGGGAAAGTGCCTGTGATACCGCAGGACATTGGAAGGGTCGTTCTCAATTTGATTACCAATGCGTTCTATGCTGTAACCGAGAAGAAGAAGTCAGGCGTTGCGAACTATGAGCCTACGGTAACGGTGAGCACAAGAAGAGCCGGAAACCATGTGTTTATTTCAGTTAAGGACAACGGCAGTGGCATTCCTCAAAAAGTGCTGGACAAGATCTTCCAGCCCTTCTTCACGACCAAACCTACCGGGCAGGGAACAGGGTTGGGGTTGTCGATGAGTTATGACATTGTGAAGGCGCATGGCGGGGCGTTGACCGTCGAGACGAAGGAAGGAGAGGGCAGTGAGTTTATTGTTAAATTACCAATTGCTTAAATTGGTTGATTCAACCAGTCGAGATTTCTTTCCAAGAAGTGGAATATGAAAAGACGCTTACTCTTATTGTTTTTGATCCTGCCGCCGTCCTTCCTGTTGGCCCAAAGAGATATGACCTGGGGGTACGTTTCTCGCAAGCGAGCCGATAGCCTGCGGGCGATGGTAGAAAATCTGCCGAACGACACTCTAAAAATGAGCGCTTACCGGTCTCTTGGATTTTACTACCAAGAGTCCAAATTCGACAGCTCACTTTATTTCCATGAGAAGCAGCTTGAACTTGCGAAAAAGCTGAACATCAAACTCTGGCAGTCGGACGCACATGCTCAAATCGGGCAGAACCTCTATTATGTTGGGGACGTCACAAATTCTTACGAGTCCTTACAAGAAGCCATCCGGATTGCTGAAGATGAAAGAAATGAGCCAAGCAACTGGCATGTTTGGACATTCTCAAATGCCGAGACCCTGCACGATTCGCGGATTGCCATTCTGGCCATGAACCACCTTATGCTGGGTAATCTTTACAATATTCTGGGTGAAAGAGAAAAGGCTTTATCTATGTGGGGGGAGGCGCTTAAGCTTGGAACGCTTATTCATAATCCGAAAATCAGCTCGCTGGCTCTTGGAAATATGGCTCAACTCTATTCTCCTGATTCGGCCCTGGTAACATTGCGCAAGTCTCTGGAAGTCGCCAATAGTGGTGGGTACAAGAGGTTCATGGGTGGAATCCTGACAAATATGGGAACCATTTATTATAAGAAGGGTAGTATCGATTCAGCCAAACATTGCGCTTACCGGGCAGTAAGTGTAACCCGATCGCAGAACAATCTCTTGGAACTGATCTATGCATATGACTTGCTATCATTCCTCTACGCTATAGACAATAAAATGGACTCAAGTCTTCATTATGCGAGAAAGGAATTAGAAACGGCCAAACGCAGTGGTTCATCCGGAGATCTTCTCAGTGCCTATGGCAAAATGTCGCATGCCTATAAATCAAAAAACAAACTCGATAGCGCTTTTAAGTATGAGCGGCTATCGAACTTTCTCAATGACAGCCTGAAGAATTATCGAATCAGAAAGATGTCAGAATACCAGAGTATTGCCTTCAACGAGCAACTTCGATTGAAGGACCTTGAAAAAGAGAGGAAAGATTTTGAAAATAAGATTCGCACCAATACGCTTCTCGGAAGCTTGTTTACATTGTTGGTCATTGCCGGATTTTTGTACAGAAACAGCCGACAGAAGCAAAAAGCAAAGCAAAAAATTGAACATGCTTATAATCAACTCAAAAGCACCCAATCCCAACTCATCCAATCCGAAAAGATGGCGTCCCTCGGCGAGCTCACTGCCGGCATTGCCCACGAAATCCAGAACCCTTTGAACTTCGTCAATAACTTCTCCGAAGTAAGCAGTGAGCTCCTCGACGAAATGAACGCCAACCTGGCATCTGGCAACTTGCAACCTGCAAGGGAAATCGCCCGTGATGTCAAACAGAACCTTGAAAAGATCCTCCACCACGGTAAACGTGCCGACGCCATCGTCAAAGGCATGCTCCAGCATAGCCGCAGCAGCAGTGGAGTGAAAGAACCAACCGATATTAATGCGCTGGCGGATGAATACTTGCGACTCGCCTACCACGGCCTTCGCGCGAAAGACAAATCGTTTAACTCAAAGTTTGAGACAAGATTTGACGAAAATATGGGGAAAGTGCCCGTGATACCGCAGGAAATTGGAAGAGTTGTTCTGAACTTAATTACCAATGCTTTTTATGCGGTGACGGAGAAAAAGAAATCAGGTGCTGCAAATTATGAACCCACGGTAACCGTTAGCACCAGAAAGGAAGGCAACCATGTCTTGATTTCTGTCAAGGACAACGGCAGCGGCATTCCTCAAAAAGTATTGGATAAAATTTTCCAACCCTTCTTCACCACCAAGCCCACCGGGCAGGGAACGGGCTTGGGGCTGTCGATGAGCTATGATATTGTGAAGGCGCATGGCGGGGGCATTAAAGTAAACACAAAGGAAAATGAAGGCTCAGAGTTTGTTATTACACTACCTTGTTAGGCTCGGCGGAGTCCCGATAGCTATCGGGATGAGGGTGGAGACGAGGGAAGGAGAGGGTAGCAATTTCATGATAATGCTACCGTCCAACTGATAAGAATTTATGAAACAAACAGTTCTTAGCTGTTGCCTGTTGTTATTGATCAGCCAGAGTTGGGCTCAGAAAGCGAATATTGATAGCCTTGTACAAATAGCAGTATCACGAAACAACACAATCCACCCAAAAACGATACCCAACCCTGACAGCTTATTGAAGGA
>JAYVEZ010000374.1:0-12135 GCA_043773645.1 Cytophagales bacterium | reverse complement strand
TTATGGAGGGGATTCAGTCACTCCTGGAACTTGACCGTTCTTGGATTCCAACCATTGATGGGAGCTCGTTTTATATTCGACCCTTCATGTTTTCGGCGGATGAGTACATTGGCATCCGTCCATCATTGGATTTTACATTCATGATCATTAACTCACCGGTCGGCCCATACTATTCAACTCCGGTGAAAGTAAAAATTGAGACACACTACACCCGTGCGGTGGAAGGAGGAACAGGCTTTGCCAAAGCGGGCGGGAACTACGGTAGCTCGTTATACCCTGCCAAGCTGGCCCAGGACCAGGGCTATCACCAACTAATCTGGACAGATGGCAGGGAGCATAAATACGTTGAAGAGTCAGGAACCATGAACCTGATGTTTGTCTTTGATGACACGCTTGTCACCCCGGTGTTGGGCGATTCCATCCTTCGGGGTGTTACGCGCGACAGCGTTTTAACGTTGGCCCGCCATTGGGGAATGAAAGTAGAAGAGAGAAAAATCACGGTAAAAGAACTTGTTGATGGACTCGAGAGCGGGAGGGTGAAAGAGGCCTTTGGTGCAGGCACAGCGGCTACCATTGCCCACATTGAACTCATTGGTTACGAAGGCAAGAACCATTATCTGCCGCCCGTGGAGTTGCGAAAGTTTTCCAATCGCGTTTTGGATGAGCTCGATGGCATCAAACGGGGATTGAAAGCTGATCCTTTTGGATGGATGCATACGTTCTGAGGGTATTGGTTCATTATTAGTTTACTTTCCATTTTCCGGAATGGACAATAGCATGAAAGTCCTCTGCTGTATTGTTTTAATACACGTTTGTGTCAACGTTCTGGCACAGCCCAAGCTCGTCCTGTTAAAGGGAAACAAAGTCATCGCCCGTTTTGAAGAAGGTGATCACATTCGCTTCGAGCGCAAAGACTTGACAATTCGCACTGGAATTATTACTGGAATTCATTCTGATTTTATTAAGCTGGGTGAAGAAGATACTACCTATGTTTCTCAAATCAGGCGAATCGATTTGCGTGGCGTTTCCAACATGGCCTTCCATACAGCCTCTTCGGGTAAGAAGCTTATCATCGCTGGCCTGGTGCTTGTGCTCATAGACTTGTTTAACAACAATCCATCCCATGAACTTGATTCTGGCATTATGACCGTTGCATCCATTTTTGTTGGTTCCGGTGTGCTCCTGCAATTTGTCAACAACAACTACTTCAAGATTGGCCGAAAGAAAAAAGTGGGGGTGGTGGAGTAACTTTTTTAATTGGCTCGATTTTTTATTTCGTCGCTCATTTTATTGCTTCCATCCGTTCACATATACCCCACATGGATACAACAGCAGGAAGCACAGAGAATACAGAAAAACAGCATGTGTATTTCTCCATTTCCTCTGTGTGCATTTACCTCAGTGACTTCCGTGTTAAAAAGGGCGGCGCCTTTATTCGGAACTTGAGTTAGCTATTTTGTTTTACCTTGAAATGGCTTAGAATCTGCGGGGTATGTATTTCTTTTCGTCCCCAGATTACTCCTAATCCAATTCATTATTGTCCAATGTGACGCATAACCCCAATGCGGATAATCCTCCTCATTTCTTTATTTTTGGAAACGATTACTCCATTGTGAAAGCCTTGACCTTCTCCTCAATTCCCAATCGGATTTTCTCACTCCTGTTTTTTTTGATAGCCGCCACCAGTCTTTCATTCTCTCAGAAGCAATTGGTTTTCATTACCCACGGCAAGGTCGTAGCGCGATACGTAGAGGGTAGTCCATTCAAATTGAAACTTAAAAACCACCAGCGAAAAGAGGGAATCATTCTGGAGCTGAATGAATTCTCCATCATCACCACCATGGACACCATCAAATTCCAATCCATAGACAAGCTCTTTGCAAGGGATCACCATGCGGTGAGGGCAAACGCTGGCGTTGGCGGACTGTTGTTTGTGGGTGGGCTTGGTTACATTGCCATCGATCAGCTCAATGCTGCCCTGGGCTATAACAAAGGTGGGTGGGACAGCGGAGATCAACTGGCATTGGTGGTGGCGGGTGTCGGTGCTGCCATTCTCTTTATCAAGCCGAGGTATACACGGCTTCGGCCCGGCACCTCCATCAGAACGGTTGACTATAAATCTCCATTTTATTTGACATTCGAATAGAGGAGAAAACAATTTATTCAACTCATCTTCTTACCTTCGCGCAACTTATTTTATTTTCATGACTACCGAACAACTGAAAGATTTGAAGGCCCGAGTGGCTGCCTTGAGGAGGTATCTTTGACTACGATCGCAAGAGAGTAGAAATCGAAGACGAAGAACGCATTACCCAGCAGGCTGATTTTTGGAACAACTCCAAGCAGGCCGAAGCAATCCTGAAAAATATCCGCGCTAAGAAGGTCTGGACGGATGCGTATGAAGCTGTTAACAAGCAACTGGATGACCTCGAAGTGCTTGTGGAATTTCACAACGCGGGCGATGTATCTGAAGAAGAAGTTCAGGTCGAATACAAGAAGGCAGCCAAAGCCGTCGAGGAGCTGGAGTTCAAGAAAATGCTGAGCAAGGAAGAGGACCAGCTCAGTGCCATGATTGAAATTAACCCCGGGGCTGGTGGTACAGAAAGCCAGGACTGGGCCGATATGCTGCACCGCATGTATATCATGTGGGGTGAGAAGAACGGCTATAAGGTACGTGAAGTGGACTACCAGGCCGGCGATGTTGCTGGTATTAAATCTGCCACCATTGAAATTGAAGGGCCATTTGCTTACGGTAAATTGAAATCTGAAACGGGAGTACACCGCCTCGTGCGCATTTCACCTTTCGACTCCAATGCGCGAAGACATACATCCTTTGCTTCTGTTTTTGTCTATCCTGAAGTAGACAACACGATTAATATTGAGATCAACGCTGCCGACATCGAGATGCAAACCTCCAGGTCGGGTGGAGCGGGCGGTCAAAATGTGAACAAGGTTGAGACCAAGGTGCAGTTGACCCACAAACCCACCGGCATCGTAATCGTATGCCAGGTGGAGCGCTCCCAGCATGCCAACCGGGAGAAGGCCATGCAAATGTTAAAGTCACGGCTCTACCAACTTGAGATGGATAAGCGCAATGCAGCACGCGACAAAGTCGAAGCGGGTAAAATGAAGATTGACTTTGGTTCCCAGATTCGCAATTACGTATTGCATCCTTATAAACTTGTTAAAGATGCTCGAACGGGCGTTGAACGAACCGATGCCCAGAATGTGCTGGATGGTGACCTGGATGATTTTATAAAAGCATTTTTATTAGGCGCCCAGGAGAATGCGGTGGCGAAATAGGCAGATGGATACTTGATAGCAGATACTGGACAACTCCATCAGGATAAATTGAGCGCACCAATCCCTTCTTCCAAAACCTATTCAACCCAGTTCTGGCTTCTCTGTCTGAGTTCGCTTTTGTTCTTTGCGAGCTTCAACATGATGATACCTGAATTGCCATTCTTTCTTACCTCGTTGGGTGGCGCGGATTACAAAGGGCTGATCATTTCCCTGTTCACGCTGACTGCCATGATTTCCCGACCCTTCAGCGGAAAATTGGCCGACCGCATTGGCAGAAAGCCAGTGATCATGGCGGGCTCACTTGTCTGCTTCTTTTGCAGCATGGCCTATCCATTCCTTTCAACAGTATTTGGATTCTTGCTTCTGCGATTGATTCATGGTTTTTCAACAGGTTTTACACCCACCGGCCAGGCTGCTTACCTGTCGGACATTATTCCTGCCGAGCGACGGGGCGAGGCCATGGGTTTCCTAGGAACGGCCAGCACCCTGGGGATGGCCGGCGGTCCTGCATTGGGTGGATGGCTGACCACCTTGTTCTCGGTGGATGTGATGTTCTTTTGTTCCTCTGCTTTTGCCATCTTTTCCTCTACGATTGTGCTGACAATGAAGGAGACGGTCCAGGACAAGCATGCAATATCGTGGCGACTCCTTTCGGTGCGCAAGCAGGATCTTTTTGAACCACGCGTGTTAACACCCTGTCTTGTGATGGTAATGACTGCCTATGCGTATGGTAATCTCTTTACAATTATCCCTGATTTTGGAGCTTATCTGGGAATTCACAATAAGGGACTTCTTTTTACTTACTTCACCATAGCTTCCCTGACCGTTCGTCTTGTGGGTGGGAAGGCCTCCGATATTTTTGGCAGGGTCACGGTACTGAAAGTTTCGACAGCGATGATGACTCTCGGTATGCTTTGGATCGGATTTGCTGACACCAAGCTGATGCTTATCCTCGGCGCGTTCATCTATGGACTTGCGCAGGGAGCAACCTCGCCTACTTTATTGGCATGGGCCACGGACTTGAGTGATCCCGAACACAAGGGTCGGGGGGTAGCCTCTTTGTACATATTCATGGAACTTGGAATAGGCATGGGGGCATTGATTTCAGGATGGTTGTATGGCAACGACGCCACCCAATTTTTTACCACATTCCTCATCAGCAGTATGCTGAGCGGACTGGCATTCATATATTTATGGACAAGACCGTCACGCCTATCCACTTCAAACCTATGAAACGCTCTACCTTCTGGCTTGTATTCTTTGGAATCACTGGGGTGGCGGAACTTCTTGCAGTGTCTATGAATTGGACTTCGGTGCAATATGTTGCGAAGCCGTTGATTATGCTTTCTTTAGTAGGATACTTTTTTTTCAGTACAACCGCACGGTCTATTTATTTTACGATGGCTTTGCTCTTTTGTTGGGCCGGCGACGTATTGCTTCTTTTCCAGGATTCCATGGCGCACTTTTTCATTTTTGGGCTGGTTGCTTTTCTGATCGGCCATATGCTTTATATTGTTTCCTACCGGCAGTTTCGACACGGCGACAAAAGCAACGAATTGCTCCCGACTCAAAAATTTCGTTATTCACTGCCTATTATTTTGGCTGGAACTGGATTGATCGTTATTCTTTACCCCAACCTGGGCAGTTTGCAAATACCCGTACTGGTGTACGCAGTTGTATTGATGCTCATGGTCCTGGCTGCATTGATGCGCTTTGGCAGAACGACCCCGACAAGTTTCTGGATGATCTTTTTGGGTGCCGTGTTATTTATGATTTCGGATTCTTCCCTGGCGATCAACAAGTTCTATGCCCCCTTCGAAAACAGCGGACTTGCCATCATGATCACCTACATCGCTGCCCAATACCTCATCGTAGAAGGAGCAGTGCAACACGGGATTTCCAATTCTTAATTCGTATTCTTTAATTCTTAATTCTTAATTGAATTAGTATTCAAACCCTTTAACCTTCTGATCCCCCCGCAGATAGTGATTGAAGGCATCCAGTTTCTTTTCCTTTCCAGAGATTTCATAAACGATGACAATATGATGATGGTCTTTCATCTCTCGTTTTTTCCTTAAATTCAAGTTCAATTCATTGGACTTAGCTTTCAGGTGACTCTCCTCAATGGAATCCAATTCGAAAGTCACTCTGTATGTCCTCGTCTGATGCATTCGTTCGATCAGGTATTGAAATCTTTCAAAAACTGCCAATACGATCAAAACGCCGGATAGTCCGAAAATTGCCATAAAGTATTGGCCAGCCCCAACAGCCATACCCAGGGCGGCTGTAATCCAAATGGTGGTGGCGGTGGTGAGTCCGGTAACGGAAAGTCCATCTTTGAAGATTACGCCGGCACCCAAGAAACCAATTCCCGTCACAAGCGTAGAGGCAATGCGGTCCGGAGAGGAAGGGCTGATAATCATCGACAATTCTGTAAAAATGGTGGAGCCCAGACAAATCATGATCATGGTACGAAGGCCGGCAGCCTTGCTCCGGTATTCGCGTTCAAAGCCTATGGCGGTGCCAATGCAGAAAGAGATCAATAGTCGCCAGGCAAATTCCTCATCCAGTTGATAATTCATAAAAAATTCCTTTCGAAGAAAGTTAGGTAGATCATTCTCAAATAAAAAAGGCGAAGCTCATGCTCCGCCTGGTATTCCTGCAATAGGTTCTATCGTTGGTTACATCTTTCGCACACTGCCACTCCCGGTGGCATGGCTATTCACGTGGCTGGGATTGCCTTTGTAGCTCACGCTACCGCTTCCGGTAATCGTAGCGTCCAGATCATTCTTGACGTTGATTTCAACATCTCCGGAGCCTGATATTCGGATGTCACAGGTGTCGGCTTCCAGGTTGGCAGCCATTACTTTTCCTGATCCAGTGATCTGGGCCTTTACTTGCCGTGCAGAGCCTTCGGCCTGGATCTTTCCGGAACCGGAAACCCCAAAATCTGCGCGGTCCTTTATGCTTATTGACAATACCACTTTTCCCGAGCCACTGACATCACTGTCGAAATTGGTGCATGATCCCTTAAGGTTTACATCTCCTGAACCTGAAACGTCGGCTTCCATGTTTCCACTGGCTTCAGCCTGGATTTCAAGGGAGCCAGACCCACTCACATTCAATTTGAGGTCGCCGGTCGTAAACGTCCCCTGCCCGATAAGGTCACCCGAACCGCTCACGCTGATGGCATCGATGTCTTTCACGGTTACGTAGGCTGTTATCTGGTCCCGGTCACCCCAGTTCCAGTTCATCCACTTGCCTTCCTTGCCTATGATGAGTTTACCTCCCTCCACCGTTGTCTCAACCTCCTTGAGAACGTCTTTCGGACCTTCTAATTCCACCTTTTGTGGACTTCCTTGCTTTAGATACAATTTGCCGGGCACCCGGAATGACAATTTGGTGAATGTGTCCACATTGCGTGTTTCGCGGTTTTGGGCGAAGGATAATGCCCCTGCCATGATCAGGACGATGAGCAATGATATTTTTTTCATAACGGTCTTGTTTGAGAATACAGACTGGCTACAATTTAAAAAGGTTGCATCCGGATGTCGTTATCTTTTTCTTTGGACGCCATTTGGTTTACCAAGGTTACATGACTGCTTTTTCATACCTGACAATTCAAGTGCCGTCGACGGGCTTATACAAGGAAAAGGGGAGCAAATTCATGGCATTCGCGTACCCAGTAATATCTGAAGAAGAAATTAAGGCCAATCTCAAGTTCCTGAAGAAGAAATATTTTGATGCCCGCCATCATGGTTACGCGTATGTACTGGGTCCGGGCAAGGAAAAGCATCGGGCATTTGACGATGGCGAGCCTGGGCATTCAACCGGAGACCCCATCCTGGGCCAGATTCGTTCCAAAAATCTTACGAATGTGCTTGTCGTGGTAGTCCGTTACTTTGGCGGAATTAAGCTGGGTGTCGGTGGGCTGATTGGCGCCTACAAGGCTGCTGCCGAAGATGCATTGAACCATGCTGTGATAGTTGAAATGGAAGTGATGGAGAAATTTGAGCTTCAGTACGATTACGCAGCGACGCCGGAAGCCATGCGTCTGATAAAAGAATTTGACCTGCACATCCTGTCTCAGGAATTCAAAGAGGGCTGTCAGTTAACTTTGGAATCAAAACTTCGAAACCATGAACCCCTTTTCGACAAAATAAATTTACTGATCGCCTTGGGTGTAAAAGTGATGGTAAAAAGCAATTAAAATCGGGTACATTCAATATCTCATCCATGCTTATGAAACGTTTCTTGATCCTTTGTTATTCGATCTCCGGTATTGCTTCCATGGCGCAAAGCCCTGCAGATACATTGGAATACACTCGGCGCGATGTAATGATACCCATGCGCGATGGCACAAAACTCAATACGGTAATCTATTCGCCTAAGAAGATGCAGGCACGATTGCCGATCCTTTTTACCCGTACGCCCTATGGTGTGAATGATACCCCTTCTCCCAATCAACGTGATTACATCAAGGACATGGCGAAGGAAGGATATGTTTTTGTCTTTCAAGACATCCGCGGACGATATAAATCAGAAGGAACATTTGAAATGCAGCGGTTTACCCGAGACAAAAAGAACCCCAAAACCATCGATGAGAGTACAGATACCTACGATGCCATTGAATGGCTCTTGAAAAATGTCCCCAACAACAATGGGAATGTCGGTATGTATGGGATTTCTTATAGTGGATGGACCACCATGATGGCTACCATCGATCCACACCCTGCGTTGAAAGCGGTTTCTGAGCAAGCTACGCCCTCCGATATGTGGATGGGTGATGATTTCCACCACAACGGCGCTTTCCGCCTGAGTTATGGATTTGAATATGCCTTCATGGAGGAGGCCACAAAGGAAGATGCCCATTTTCCTTTCGACCAATACGATACCTATGATTGGTATTTGAAGCTTGGGCCACTTTCAAATGTGAATGAAAAGTATTTTCACAACAAGATCCCAAGCTGGAATGATTTTGCTGCGCATCCGAACTATGATGACTTCTGGAAGAAACAATCCTTGCCTTATCGCCTGGGAGCTCCAACCGTTCCCAACCTTCACGTGGCAGGGTACTGGGATCAGGAGGATTTCTACGGACCACTCAAGGCTTATGAAGTCCTGGAAGAAAAAGATACTCAACACAAGAACTTCATCGTAATCGGACCGTGGAACCATGGTGGATGGGCCAATGGAAAGAAAGAAAGCTTGGGTAACCTCAAGTTTGGTGCACCGACAGCGGAGCAGTTTCGTAAGCAAATACAAGCACCCTGGTTTGCCCATTACCTGAAAGGCAAAAGTGAACCACCTTCTCCTGAATCGATTTCATTCACCACCGGAAAAGCAGGAGGCAATTTTCCGGAGGCCGTCACTTTTCAGACGGGTTCGAACACCTGGCAGACCTATGAAAATTGGCCACCCACAAGAAGCACGGCGTCCCGGAATCTATACTTTAGACCCGATGGGAAACTTTCATTTGAAGAGCCTACTGATGCAAATGCTTTTGACTCGTATGTTTCGGATCCTGCGCGCCCTGTGCCATACCGTGCACGGCCCATTGAGGCTACGTACAGTCCTGGTTCCCGCTGGTACACCTGGCTTACCGAAGACCAACGGTTTGTGCATAACCGTCCGGATGTGTTGAGTTGGGAAACTGCGGTATTGACTGAAGATTTAACCGTGACGGGGAATTTGCTTGCTGTTGTTTTTGCAGCCACCTCTGGTACGGATGCCGATTGGGTGGTGAAACTGATTGATGTATATCCTGATATTGAAGCAGCTGACCCCAAAATGAGTGGCTATCAGGCCATGATTGCCAATGACGTATTCAGGGGACGCTTCCGCAACAGTCTTGAAAAGCCGGAAGCCATCAAGCCGGGCGAAGTAAACCAGTATAACATTGACTTGCATGCCATCAATCACGTATTCAAAAAGGGCCACAAGATTATGGTGCAAATTCAAAGCACATGGTTCCCCATCATAGATCGGAATCCACAGACATTCCTACCCAATATTTTTGAGGCAAAAGAATCGGATTTTCAGGTGGCAACGCAAATGATATACCGGTCCAGCTCAGGGGCTTCCTACATTAAGTTGCCTGTTGTTGCTGGCGGGAAATAATTAAATTGCTTTCTTAATTCTTGGTTATGCATAAGCCCAAAGCTGCGGTCGGCTTCATCTTCATTACACTGCTCATTGATGTGATCGGGTTTGGTGTCATTATTCCGGTGATGCCGCAACTGGTGCAAGAATTGACTGGAGGCTCGATGAGTTTGGCCGCTACCTACGGAGGTTGGTTGATTGCTTCGTACGCCATCGCGCAGTTTATTTGTTCACCCATTGTAGGCGGCCTGAGTGACCGTTACGGAAGAAGACCTGTATTGCTTGCTTCTTTGTTTGGCTTTGGCATTGATTATCTTTTTCTGGCATTTGCTCCGACGATCGGCTGGCTTTTTCTGGGCCGTGTCATTGCAGGCATCATGGGTGCCAGCTTCACCACGGCCGGCGCCTACATTGCTGACATCAGTTCGCCCGAAAAACGAGCCCAGAATTTTGGGATGGTGGGTGCCGCATTTGGGTTGGGATTTATTATCGGCCCAGTCATCGGTGGACTTCTGGGCGGATTTGGTCCCAGGGTTCCATTTCTTGTTGCTGCCGGGCTTACCTTGTTGAACTGGCTCTATGGTTTCTTTATTTTGCCTGAATCGCTTGCTCCGGAGAATCGTCGAAAATTTGAGTGGAAGCGAGCCAATCCTGTTGGCACCATCTCAACATTGTTCAAATACCCTGTCATCGCAGGGCTGATCATTACGTTGGCCCTTGTGTATGTTTCAGCTCATGCAGTGCAAAGCAATTGGTCATATTACACCATTGAAAAGTTTAAGTGGACACCCCGGGAGATCGGTATCTCGCTCGGCGTTGTTGGTTTTGTGTTTGCCCTTGTGCAGGGTGTCCTGATTCGCAAAATCATTCCCAAGCTCGGGCAGCAACGAAGCGTCTACGTTGGTCTAGTACTTTATGCCCTTGGCTTTTTGCTTTACGCTTTTTCTACCGAAGGCTGGATGATGTATGCATTCACCGTTGTCTATTGCATGGGTGGAATTGCAGGACCCGCACTTCAGGGAATCATGTCAGGGGTCGTGCCACCCAATGCACAAGGAGAATTGCAGGGAGGATTCACAAGCCTCATGAGCCTCGCTTCCGTGGTAGGACCGCCGTTGATGAACAACCTCTTTGCGTATTTCACAACGACCGATGCGCCAATCTATTTTCCGGGAGCTGCGATGTTGTTGGGTGCTGTGTTGACTTTGATCAGCGCCGTCCTCGCGCGAAGGACATTAAAGAATAAATTGACTCAGCCTTCTCCAATAGTTAAAACAGAAGCCTAGTACACTTTAGAAATAATATGGTTTCGGAGTCAAACTCTTCAAGTACCAGCTCACTTTTGCGCCCTTTGCGTGCATTTCTTGGCGCCTTCGCGTTAAAAAAATTCTGAGGCGGGTTCAGCCATTTCCAACCGACCCATGTTGCGCAAGGATTTCATAAATCTTTAAGCACACCCAGGCATCGGTTGCCGCATAGCTGATCTGTTTCTCATTCAACTCCTCAGCTTCCCAATTGCTGGTCTGTGCGCTTTTCGAAATGCGAAAGCCCAACAAGAGCGCGGTTAATTTTTTCACACTCTCTACTTCAAGGCCTGCCGCCTTTGAGAGATGGGCCAAGTCAACAAATCCTTCCGGATTGAATCCCTTCAGGTGCTGTAATGCCTTAATATCGTCCCGAATGGCCACGCCAATCTTCTGAATTTTTGTCTCTTGCAAGAAATGGATGATGTCCTGCGTAAGCCCGGTAGCTTTTAGGCGAATGATAAATACCTTTTCAGGCAAGGCAATCTGGAGAATGGCTACCTTATTATACTGCCCGCGTACAAATACAGGCTTGGTCTCAGTATCAAAACCGATGTAAGTATGCCTATGAATTTCTTCGAATGCCCTTCCCAGCTTTTCCGGCTCGGAAATTATTTCAATATTTCCCTCAAACGCTCCCAGGGGAAGGAGGTTGATCTCTTCATTGGTGATGGTGGTTCTATCGCTAAGATTTTTCATCATCACTAAATCGTCGAATCTTGTAGTTCATATATGCTTGTAATATGGTCATCAATGGGCTGATGATACAAAAGAAGCAATAGGGTGCGTAAGCCCAGGTTGAAACGCCCAGTACCTTGGCCTGTGTGGCCCCGCAAGTATTCCATGGAATGAGGACGGAAGTTACCGTTCCCGCGTCCTCCAGGGTACGACTCAGCAATTCCGGTTTGTATCCCCGCTTGCGATAGGTTTCTGCATACATGCGGCCCGGAACAGCGATGGCCATGTATTGATCTGAAGCCGTGAGGTTAAAGAATATGCACGTTGCGGCGGTAGAGGCTACCAGGGACCCCGTAGAATGAGCGAATTTGATGATCTGCTCAGCAATTTTTTTCAATAGCCCGCTGGATTCCATGACACCCCCAAATGTCATGGCACATATAATTAGCCAGATTGTGTTCATCATTCCATACATACCACCGGACGACAGCAACTCGGTGATCATCGCATTGTCTGTTTGAATGCTGATATCTGAGGACATGGCCAACATCACCGCCATGAATGAGGACTTGAGAAAATTTCCTTCCACCCCTGATATCTGGTTTACGATCTGCGGCTGAAAGATTACGGCGAATATGCCGCCCAATATGGTGCCTACGAGGAGCGCCGGGAGGGCCGGTACTTTCCGAACAATCATGAACAATACCAAGGCCGGTACCGCAAAGAGCAACGGATTGAGATTGAAGGC
>JAYVEZ010000373.1:0-4942 GCA_043773645.1 Cytophagales bacterium | reverse complement strand
GGTGACAATACCAATTTACCCACCGTGAGCGGTGCCTGAGGAATAACATCGGTGACCCGATATTTACCGCTGTAGACCAGCTCTTCGGGAATATCCTGGTTATAGGATTCGGGATAGCGGGACGCGTACTCTTTGGCAAACACGTCATGCCGCGCGGAAGTGAGTCCGTTGCTTCCCATCCCGCCGTTGTATTCAGCTTCGTATTCTGCCTGCCCAAAGGAGGCCAACCCCACAACAATATCACCAGCCTGGATGTTGGCATTGTCGATAACTTCATTTCTTCTCATCCGGGTAGTTACAGTACTGTCGACAATGATCGTGCGCACCAGATCGCCCACATCGGCGGTCTCGCCGCCTGTGCTGTGGATTTCCATGCCGTATTGGCGCAGCATTGCAAGCACCTCTTCTGTTCCGGAGATGATTGCTGAAATAACTTCACCGGGAATTCGATTCTTGTTTCGACCAATGGTTGAAGAGAGAAAGATTGGGCCTGCGGCTCCCACGCACAGCAGGTCATCCACATTCATGACAATGGCGTCTTGTGCAATCCCTTTCCAAACGGACAAGTCACCGGTTTCTTTCCAGTAGATGTATGCGAGGGAAGATTTTGTTCCGGCGCCGTCGGCGTGCATCACGGTACAATAGTCTGGATCACCGGCAAGAAGGTCTGGGACTACCTTACAAAAAGACTTAGGAAATAGTCCCTTATCGAGGTGTTGGATGGCGCGATGAACATCTTCTTTGGACGAGGATACGCCACGTTGCTGGTATCGGTCAGAATGATGCTCCAAGTTCTTTTATTAATTATTTCAATTTTACGGCCGCCCAAAAGCTGGTAGTGGAAGACATCGGGCTGCTGGCACTGGCCCGTGTAGGGTTGCCCATTCCCCTGCCCATACCGCTGCCGCCACCATAGCCTCCGCCGTACGCACTGCTGCCCCGGCCACTTCCGCTGTATCCCTGGTTTGTATTTGCGCCGCCACTGGTTGACTTGGACGGGGGTGGAACAAATTTCCCCGTTTCAAAACCAATGCCAATAACGGAAATGGAAGCCTTGGATAACCTGAATGATTTGAAAGGAATAATGGCTTCGTAGGTCAATGTCAATCCTTCCTCATCGGAGGCAATGGCCACCTTAATCCCGTTTGTAATTCCAGAACGCGTGCTGGTCAGTGGGTCATCTGCCAAACCAAGCAATTCCAATAATTCAGCATCTTTGATCACTGACTTGATCATTTCCTTTTGAAATGCCGCCCGTTGGCTCGAGGACATCTGGCCGGTGTTTTCAGTCGATTTACTCATCGCCTCGATCCGATCATGCGCCTCCGCTCCCGTTGGAAATTTCAACCCCAATTTCTCCTTCTTTTTTCCTTTGGGGTCCATCCATACGGTCAAGCCAAACAGCGCTATCTTCCTGCGTACCAATTCATCATTCGTCTTCATCCGGATGTACAGGTTGTTGTCATCGCTACACACATTGTAGCTGAACTTCTTATCATCATCCGTTAGCCATTCCATGGGCCATTCATCCGCCAGCCCATCAATTTGCAGAACCGTTGCGAGTTGGCAGTTCGCGGCTTCGGGGTCCTGGGCGAATCCTGAGGGCTCCATCACCATCACCAGGAATAGTAGAATTACATATTTCATAAAAATCTGAAATTGAATGCCTGCAAAGTTATTAAATCCCTGATAAAGCATCCCGCTGAGATATCAAACGAATCCAAGCTTTCGGTAAAACTCCCATATGACAATGCCTGCACAAACAGAAATGTTGAGTGAGTGCTTGGTGCCTGCCTGGGGTATTTCAAGTGCCAGATCTGCATGATCCAGCACCGCCTCACTTACGCCGTCTACTTCGTTTCCAAAAACGAGACAGTAGGGTACGCCAGGCTCCGGATCAAATTGATGTAGTGGTCGACTCTCTGTGGTCTGTTCAATAACGACAATCTTGTAATTCCTCCGCTTCAACTCCTGAATTGCCATGACGGGACGCTCAGCATATTCCCATGCCACCGAGTCGGTAGCGCCCAGTGCCGTTTTGTGAATTTCCCGGTGTGGAGGAGTGCCGGTAATGCCTGTCAGATAAATTTTCTCAATACGGAATGCGTCTGCCGTTCGGAAAGTCGAACCCACGTTGTGAAGGCTGCGCACATTGTCAAGCAAAATGGAAACCCTCAGCTTTTCGACAGCCTTGAATTCGCTCAAGGAAAGGCGACCCAGTTCTTCGAGCTTGAGCTTCTTCATGCGCGAAGATACGCAAGACAAAAAATTGTTTACTAAAAAAAATTCCACGCAACCCTTTGCGATTGCGTGGAATAATTCGGGAGGTGTAGAGGTCACTACTTGGCAGCTACATTATCATTCGTTACCATGAGTTTTAAAATGGATCCTTTGGTTTTGTAACGAATGGTGGAGTTGAGTACAATCGAATAGGTCCCGACCGCGGTGGCGGGGGTTGCAGTGATCGTGGCGATGGTGCTTTCAAAATTTCCTGAAGCCGGTGAATAGGTGATGGCAATGCCCTGTGGCAAGGTACTGGCAGTGCCCATGTCTGCATCTCCCTTAGAGAATGATTTTGAACGGCTGATCAATACCGTTACTGTCTTGCTTTCCCCTGGCCGGAGGGAGAGGCTACTTTCGGAAAGTGCTATGGTAAATTCCTTTGTTTGAGCCCCAGCGGCCAATGTGATGCATAGAATGATGGCGGTGAGTAGATTTTTCATAAGGGTTTTGTTTTTTCCCCTTTGAACGGACACATAGCCTCTGCAATTGACAAGAAATCCATTTTGGGGCGAAGGGTGAACTATTTGAGGTCATCGCCGGCCCCGAGGGGCGAACAGTGAAACCTTGGGGTCAGCGGTCAGCTGAGCTCCATCATGTTCCTGAGCTGGCTGATCTTCTCCATCACCTCTTTTCCTTTCGGTCGGGAAACCGGAATGGAAAAATCAGTGCCATTCATGCGCAACTTGTATCCATTGGTATTGCCACTGATGGCGCTGATCGCATTGACATTGACGATGTACGAGCGGTGGCAACGCAACGTGAACGAATTATCGAGTTGCGCCTCTATGTTCTTCAGGTTGACACGGAGGAGTTTTTTCTTGACTCCATCGGCTTCTTTCCAGGTAATGGTTGAGTAATTGTCATCTGCCTCCACGAAAAGCAGGTCAGGCAAATTGAAGGAGAGACTTTCGCTGGTGTCGGAATACAACGTTACATGGTTGTCCGTCTTGGGTGCATCCTTTTTAAGGGTCTGTATTTTTTGAAGCTCCCGGTTGCTCTTGATTGCCTCGTGTAAATTTTGCTGAAGCAGGTGGGCTTTTAGAAACAAGGTTGTGAGCGCTATGGGAATAATTCCTTTCAGTGCCACCTGTGTGTTGACATGAGAGGCAACGACGAGCCAGGGAAGTTCCTGGCACACAAAAAGCTTTTCAATCACCGTGCACAGGGCGCTGATCAAAATTAAATGCCCCAGGTTGAGATACATGTATTTCTTATAATTCCACGAAACAGGATCCATCGCCGCCGGGAAAAGCTTGGGAAGGACAAGGATGTTGAACGAAAGTGATATAAACGTGATGGACCCATGCAACCACTGGAGGTTGCTGGTGGGCTTGAATTCTGAGGGGGTTCTGAAAACATATAGGAACAGCGTCACAAAAATGCTGAGCAGGAAAACCAGTATGAAATTTTTCCGATCGTCGTTGAGGTAAAATGGAAATGGGGTCTTCAGAGAGTCTGAAATACTTTCGATGAGCCCCTTTCGCACGGTGCGGCCTTCGACGATTGCTGTGTTTGACTCCTGCATAAACACTACAAACTGAAAAATCCCAGGGATGGTTGCAAGGAAATCCTGATCAATTGGGTTGAAAGAATAGATTATGGGGTGAAAAGAGGATAAAAGGGGCAGATTGCAGATCAAAAAAATAGTAGGAATTCGAAATTTTCAATTCTCCATTCTTACTGCATCTTTGCCGCCATGGCCGCCGCCGGAGCAATGGATACCCCCTTGATGAAACAGTACAACGCCATTAAGGCGAAGTACCCTGGGGCGTTGCTGCTCTTCCGGGTAGGTGATTTCTACGAAACATTTGGGCAGGATGCCATCGAGGCCAGCAAGGTGCTGGACATCGTCTTAACAAAGCGTGGCAGCGGATCAGCATCAGAGATTGAACTCGCCGGCTTTCCCCACCACTCCCTTGATTCGTATTTGCCGAAACTCGTCCGCGCCGGACATCGTGTTGCCATTTGCGATCAACTGGAAGACCCGAGGTTTGTCAAAGGGATTGTTAAGCGCGGAGTGACTGAATTGGTGACTCCCGGCGTTTCCTACAACGATAACGTACTTGAGCGCAAGCGGAATAACTTCCTTGCATCTGTTTATGCTTACAAAGAATTGGTTGGTATTGCCTTCCTGGATATCAGCACCGGAGAGTTCTTCTGTGCACAAGGCGGCGAAGGGTATGTTTTAAAACTCATCCAGAGCCTCAGCCCTTCCGAAATCATATTCTGCAAAAGCCAGCGGGAGAAATGGGAGAAATATTTTGGGGCTGAATATGCCACCTTCACGCTCGACGACTGGGTTTACGCCTTTGATTTTGCCCAGGATAAATTATTGTCCCAGTTCAAAACTGCCACCCTGAAAGGCTTTGGTGTCGATGAATTGAACCAGGCCATCGTGGCCGCTGGCGCCATTCTACATTACCTTGAAGCGACAGAGCACAAAGACACGCACCACATCGCTTCGATTGCGCGCATGGATGAAGAAACTTATGTGTGGCTCGACAAGTTTACCATCCGCAACCTCGAACTCATTTCCTCGCCCCACGAGGGCGGGGTACCCTTGCTCCACATCCTGGATCATACCGTGACGCCCATGGGTTCACGTCAATTGCGCAAGTGGATGGTATTGCCCTTAAAAGAGAAGACTGCAATTGAAGGT
>JAYVEZ010000372.1:0-5190 GCA_043773645.1 Cytophagales bacterium | reverse complement strand
CATGGATGAATTTTAAACCCCAAAAGCTAAGGAATCAGAGAGGAGTTTTCAAGGAGAAGGGTGATCGGCGGGAAATAAAAGAAGGTGGCTGCCCCAAATCCACCCATGACTGTGTCGGCAGCCACCTGACCTTACCCAAAATACTTATCAAAGATATTCTGCTCCAAAATAGAATCAATCACCTTGTCTAAGGGATTTTGAGTTATAAACAGTCTCATTTGGGGGAGAGAACTTTCTTTGAACTGTCTCCGCGGCGAGTATAGGCTTACTCAATCTCTTTGAAAAAAATGTTTCTCCATCGACATTCATCTTTGAAATCGGCTAGACCCGAGGGCTCCAAAATCGATGATCGCCCTTTCACTCTTGGGGCTCGCGGCTCTGGAGACCAGGCCGCGAAGACGGTTATGTGGAGAGAGGTCCATTTGTAAAGGACGCAACCAACCTGAACTGTCTCCGCAGACCCCCGTCACTAAATTAACTTTTCCTGCGCCGCTTTTGCCAATGCCTGTGATTTGCTGTTCACCTGGAGCTTGGAGTAGATATTCTTAATGTGCGTTTTTGAAGTCTCTTTTGAAATAAAGAGTTGCTCTGAAATCTGGGTGTAGGTTTTTCCTTCAGAAATCAAGCCTAGAATTTCCGTCTCGCGCTTTGTCAAAGGTGAATTGGGGTTGATATGAAAATTATCAATCACCAGACGGGCGATCTTGCTGCTCATCGGCGCACCTCCCCGGGAAATTTCTTCCAGGGCGGCGAGCAATTCCAGGTGGTTGGAACTCTTGGTGATGTAGCCTGTGGCCCCTGCCTTCAGTGCTTCAAACACAAGCTCATTGTCTTCATACACCGTGACCATGATAATCTCGGAGCCAGGGCTCTTGTCTTTGATGATGCGACTTCCCTGGATGCCATTCATGCCGGGCAGCTCTATGTCCATCAGCACATAATCAGGTTTGTCTTGCGCCAGGTGCTTGATGGCTTCCTCACAGGAGCCATAGGCATTCACGACAGCAAACTTTTGGGAGCTGTTAACAATCAGGACAAAGCTGTTGCGGATCTCCCCATCATCTTCAACGATGAGCACTCGTTTTTTGGTAACCGGTATCATAGGTATTCTTTTTTAAGGTGGAAAATCGAAGTTGAACACGGGTGCCATGGCCCCCGGAACTTTTTTCTATTACTAACGAAGATTGTATTTTTTCGGCCCGGGAACGAATATTTTTAATGCCATTGGACGACTTTATTTTTTCCGAATCGAGGCCTACCCCATCATCTTCCAGAAACATCTCATAACCTTCTTCGATCGGACGCAGTGAAAATGAAACGTTTTCTGCGCTGGAATGCTTGAAAGCATTGGTCATTGCCTCCTTGAAGATCAGGTTGGCTTCCCGGCTGAACCCATACGGCAGCTTTACTTTCTCTTTCGTTTCATTGTAGGCCCGGAATTGAATTCCCTTTTCTTCAAATAGCTTCTCCCCGAAATCCCGGACATGGAGAAATAGCTTGGAAAGGTCGTCATTAACCGGGTCAATTGCCCAAATAAAATCACGGGTACCGTTATACAAATACTTAGCCGACTCCTCCACTTTGTGGTATAATTCCGGACCGTGGCCATTGCCGTTCAGTCGCATCAGGCTGACATAGTTGATGATGCGCGTAAGCTGGTTGCCCATCTCATCATGAAAATCTCGGGCTATCTCCTTGCGCAAGGACTCCTGCTCCTGCTGACGGATGTGCTCCACTTCAATCAGCCTTGAAACATTCTTCCTCATCCGACGCAAAACGAACAACACCACCAACCCCAACAACAGGCCACCGATCAACCAAAAAAATGCAGCCGTCTGATAGAAGGGCTCTTTGACAGCAAGTGGATATTCCAATGGAATCACATCCCAACTTCCTGCCTTGTTCGTCGCCATGACCATGAAGACATATTCACCCGCCGGGAGATTGCCATACGTGACGCGCCCGTTTGCAGTAGGCTGAGACCATGTTTTATCAAAATTTTTCAGGAAATATTTATACCGCACCGAACTTGGGTAACGCTTGTCCACCCTGTTAAAGTGAAATGTGATATGATTTTTGTCTGATGGCAATACGGGGGACTGGGGTATTTTAAAAAAACTCGATTGGCTCTTGCCAAACTGACGGCTTGAGATTTCACCGTACTGGATTTCAAGGTCAGTCAGGTGAACCGGGTAAGACATGAATGGCTGACTTCCCGCATCATTGAACTGATACAATCCGTCAATTAGGCCAAAATATTTTTCTTAGGCAGAGAGGAAATAGGCATTTTGATTCGTCTCGATACCAATCAATCCGTTGTCATGCCCATAGTCGCGGGTCTCGGTGATTTCCAATTGATTATCCAAACGCAACCGGGTAATCCCTTTTTCGGTCCCAACCCAGATGGCATCAGTTTCATCTACGGCGACAAAGAATACAAAGCCGGAGGGCAATCCTTCCCGTGAACCGATCATTTTTTTTACATTCCGTTTTGGGTCAATGACGGCAACGCCAGCCCCACCAGATCCCGCCAGCAACAGGGAGTCACGAAAGATGGCGAGTGACAACACCGTGGTATTTTCAAATTCAGGCAATGGAATTGGAGAAATCTTTCCTTCCTTCAGCACCGTCAGTCCGAACTCCGTTCCAATGAACAATGACTTGGAAGACCGCATGTAACGGACAGAAGAAATATTCCTTGTTCCCAGAACCTGTTGACCCTCTACGGGACGGAATTGATTTCCATAGGAATAGTTCAGCCCCCCGCCCGTTGTTCCAATCCACAATCCTCCCTGTTCATCAAAGTCCAGGGCGGTGATGTAAGCGCTCGACAGACCATGCTCCCGTGTATACCACGAAAACTTGTTGTCCGCGCGTGAATATTTTCCAAGTCCTGAGTAAGAGCCAACCCACACATCACCTGTTGGACCGGTTTTGATTGCATGAACACCGTCGTCATCACCGTTGGGCAGCGGAAATGATTTTGTCTTACCTTTTAATACACGCCACAATCCCCTCGCACCGATCCATGTTGCATTCGAGCTATCCTTTTCAATCGCCATGATCGCCCGCAGTTGGTCTGATCCACAACGGTCAAAGTCACGGGCGTAGTGGCGATAGAGACCATTCCCCGCAGTGCCAACCCACGAGTTACCTTCCGCATCAAGCCATATCTGGGTGATGGGCACATTCCTCAGGACGGTGTCAGTCTCAATTTTTCCACCAGCCCATCGCTCGCGAAAAAGGGTTCGTTCATCCCTCGTCCAGTACACATCTTGTTCTGCGTCGTAGCAGACAATGTAGCGGTCCATGATTTTATTTCTCTTGCTGAAATCCCCCTTGACAAGATCCAGGGCAAAAGTGCCGCTGTCGGTATCCAGCCATACTTCTTTGCCATGGTTAAAAATATTATAGGCCTTCCCAAATACCCTGGCATGAGAAAATCTCCTGTATCCGCCGCTGTACGGCACCACAAAGGAACTGTCATTGAGGTAGTAGCAGATTTTCCTGTCGGGAGAAACGTGGGTAAAGAATATTGACTTATGCGGAAAAATATTCTTCGACCAATAGTACACCGAGTCATTGTGGATTTTCCCAATCATGCCCGGATTGGAAACAATAAAAATGGTGTCTTTAAATTCCACCACACGCCGAACCCGTTTAAGGCTTTCATTGGACAAGGAAGGTTGAAATTTATTAAAATTGAGACCATCAAATTTTGTGAGGCCACGCGGGTGAACGATCCAGATGTTTTGTTTCGAATCGATGAAAAGGGATGTAACGATGTTGCTCAGCAATCCATCCAGTGTTGAGTAGACTTTGAATTCCCTTCCATCGAAGCGGGCCAGGCCTCCACCGGACGTGCCGATCCAGAGGTAGCCATATTCGTCTTCAACGATCGCATTGACCTGTGACTGGGGCAAGCCATCCACAGCGGTATATTGGCGCAGGGTAAATTGTTGCGCCTCTATTTTTGCCGAAATAGAAAGGATAATACAAATTAAAACTGTGGTCGTTCGACGGCGCATGTATCTTCCTCCAAAATTCACGATAAAACGGGTGAATATGTTACCTCAAGTTACGGGATTATTAGAGAACCGAACCGATGGCCTGAGGCCTTAACCTATCATCACACTTCAAATTATGATTGTCATGCGGATTTGGCAACGACAGTGTTTTAAAATTCTTGATCGCGCCCTTTCAGGGCTTACACATCGGATATCAAACCAATAAGACGGGGCTTCACCCCGTCCATTGTGATTGCGCCCTTTCAGGGCTCTAAGTCACCGACAGGCCCAGTTCAGCGCACCCGCACGTTTCCAAGTAAGCAGTTCCAAAGAAATGCTGTACAATAAAGCAAGGCGGGCGTCGATTTGGATCCGAGCAATTGGCTAAGCCCTGAAAGGGTGTAATCTGCACCATCATCCGTTAATCCAACCTCATAATGTGACTATCTTTCGCTCCCTGCATTATGCAGGCATCCCCTGCATCCATGACGGAGGAAGAGATTATTAAAGAGAATGAAATAGTCCAGCGGTCCAGGCGCGATACGAAAGCCTTTGGAGAACTCTATGAAAGATATTTTGACAGGATTTACTACTTCCTGCTGCGCCAAACCGATGATGAAGAAATGGCAGGAGACCTCTGTTCACAGACGTTTGTCAACGCCTTGAATCACCTCCCCCGCTATTCATTCCGGGGTTTGCCCTTTTCAGCGTGGCTATATAGAATTGCTTCCAACGAAGTCAACAAATATTACCGCAAGAAAAAGGGAAAGAAAATATTCAGCATCGAGGAGATCAAGGTGCGGGAACTGGTGGAGCGCAATGAGGAGGACTGGGACGAGGAGATCATCCAACGGCTCCTGGTCTACCTGAAAGACCTCCCTACGGACATGCTGCAAGTATTGGAGTTACGCTTCTTCGAAGACAAGGATTTCAAAGAAATCGCCTTTATCCTGGACATGACCGAGAGCGGAGCCAAGATGCGCACCTATCGTGCCCTGGACAAATTGCGAAAGAATTTTAACATCAAAGTAAAGTACAATGAGTAAGCACGAAATCCGTCTGCGCCGGCAAAAATTTGGAGGACGCGGCTCCGATCGCTTCCGGAATTATGGGGAAGTGCTCCAACGCCATGAAAAAGAAGTGCGCATCAGAAAAATAATCAGGGTATTTACTTTCTTGTTTA
>JAYVEZ010000371.1:0-7257 GCA_043773645.1 Cytophagales bacterium | reverse complement strand
TGGATCGCACCAACCACCTCGATCAGCCGCATAGTTTTCAAAGTGGAAAGTTGGTGAGTCTGTTTTGCAACGCCTCCGGCAAGCCGGAAAAAGAACACGTCAATGGCGTTGTCAATTACGTAAGTGACAATACCCTGGTGATCACACTCAATGGTGATGACCTGCCCGACTGGATTGATGACGGGATGTTGGGCGTAGACGTCATGTTCGATGAGATGACTTACAAAGAGATGGAGTATGCCTTGAAGACGGTAATGAAAGCTGAGGGTAATCGGTTGGCGGAATTGCGAGAGGTGCTGCTGGGAGACGGGAATCAGATGCAGGTTACAGGTTATAGGTTGCAAGGAGCCAGCAACCTCTTGAACGAAAGCCAAAATAGTGCACTTGATAAGATCATCAACACCCCTGATGTAGCATTCATCCACGGTCCGCCCGGTACAGGAAAAACGACCACCCTTGTCCATGCAATCCTGGCAACGACAAGGATTGAAAATCAGGTCTTGGTTTCTACACCCAGCAACGCTGCCATTGACTTGTTGGTTGAAAAGTTGAGCGAGCAGGGATTGAATGTGGTGCGCATCGGCCACCCAGCCCGGGTTACGGAACAGACGTTGAGCAAGACCCTCGATGCACGCATTGCATCCCATTCCTCCTTTGCCGAACTGCGCAGTCTGAGAAAGAAGCTGGAACAACTCAGGGGCATGGCCTCCAAATACAAACGGAATTTCGGTCATCATGAAAGGGAACAGAGAAGATTGATGAAAGAAGAAGTCAAGGCACTAAAGTCCGATGCCGACATGCTGGAGTTTTACATCGTCAACGACTTATTAAATACGGCTCAAGTAATCTGCTGCACCTTGGTAGGATCATCGCACCCGGTGCTGCGGGGAAGAAAATTCAAATCAGTCTTTATCGATGAGGCTGCCCAGGCACTGGAACCCGCCTGCTGGATACCCATTCTCAAATCAGCCCGCGTCATACTGGCTGGCGACCATTGCCAGCTGCCTCCAACAATAAAATCGGCGGAAGCTGCAAAAAACGGACTCTCAAAAACATTGTTCGAAAAAGGCATCCAAAAGCACCCCGACCTTTCCACGATGCTTCGCATTCAGTACCGCATGCACCAGGACATCATGCAATTCTCCTCTCACTACTTCTACCGGGATGAACTCATTGCACACGATTCAGTAAAAAATGAACGGTTACGACCTCATCAGCCTCCCGTGGAATTTATTGACACCGCCGGTTGCGGGTTTTCGGAAGCCCAGGATCCGGAGTCACTCAGTCGCTTCAACCA
The DNA here is from genome assembly GCA_043773645.1 of Cytophagales bacterium. GTDB lineage: Bacteria > Bacteroidota > Bacteroidia > Cytophagales > Cyclobacteriaceae > ELB16-189. The sequence goes on along the minus strand of JAYVEZ010000371.1, from coordinate 5,960 downwards.
GGAAGAAGCGCAACTGCTGATCCATCTCACCGAAAAACTGGTAGAACAAGTAGGACTGGAAGAATGGATTGAGCAAAACATCACCATGGGCATCATTACCCCCTACCGTGCACAAGTGGATCATTTACATAAACTGGCCGAAAGCTCGCCCACGCTCGAACCGCTTCATAAACTGATCACCATCAACACGGTCGACGCATTCCAGGGACAGGAGCGCGACGTAATTGCCATCAGTTTTGTGAGAAGCAATGACAAGGGCGAAGTGGGTTTCCTCAATGACATCCGAAGGACAAACGTTGCGATGACGCGTGCACGCAAGAAACTCATCATGGTAGGTGACAGCGCCACCCTTGGATCACATCCATTTTACGTCGCACTTCTGGAATATGTACAGGGGAGGGAGTTTTATAGGAGCGCTTATGAGGTTTAGGGTTGAGAGTTCAGAGTTCACGGTTCGGGGTTAGGGGTTCTGAAATGGTTAAATATTTATGATCGATAAGAATATTCTATCCTTCTACAAACAACTTAGTATCAAAGCGGTTGTTCCAAAAGGAATTGGTGTCATGAATCCTTATCAAGAGGACTACGCCTTCAGCTTGTGCGAGAAGTTTTATAGCAAATATTATCATGACGACAAACCAAGGACGCTTCTGTTGGGTATCAATCCGGGGAGGTTTGGTTCAGGCCTTACCGGTATTTCATTTACCGATCCGGTCAAACTGGAAAAACAGTGCGGCATTGCAAATAATCTCGAAAAGAAGTCGGAGCTCTCAGCAGACTTTATCTACACAATGATCAGGGCCTATGGTGGTCCGGATTCCTTTTATGATCGCTATCTTATTTCAGCCGTTTCTCCCCTTGGATTTACCCAGGAGGGCAAGAACATAAACTACTACGACGATGCGAAACTGGAAAAGGCAGTGAAGCCGTTCATCGTTGCGTCCATTCAAAAATTGGTCGATATTTCAAAAGACCATTCCAGATGTTATTGTATTGGTGAAGGGAAGAATTTCAAATTCCTCAAAGAATTGAATGAACAACACCATTGGTTTGCGAAGTTGCTTCCCCTCGCCCACCCGAGATTTATCATGCAGTACAAAAGGAAACAGCTTCAGCACTATGTAGATGCCTACCTGACACATCTAAAGGCATAGGTGATAACCGATTGGTTTTGAAGCACCATGATGAACCACCGAATACACAAATAGAATTGCGAAACTGTTATATTTCATAAAAAATACGCCATGAGAGTAGTGTTCCGAATCACCCTATGTATCGCGCTCCTTTGTCTCAGCGCTTCCATTCCTGCCCAGGTACTCTCTGTGCCTTACGAACAGTTTACCCTCCCCAACGGTCTTAACGTCATCTTGCACAGGGATAATACCATTCCCCGACTCACGGTGAATGTCTGGTACCACGTTGGATCGGGCAGTGAAAAGCCAGGACGCACCGGCTTTGCACACCTCTTTGAACACATTCTCTTCGAAGGCTCCCAACATGTTCCAGAAGGTAAATTTGATCAATGGCTCGAGGCGGCAGGTGGCGATAACAATGGTTCAACAATAGAAGACAGGACCAACTACTATGAAAACCTCCCAAGCAATGCACTTGACCTTGCCCTGTTTCTTGAATCAGACCGCATGGGATTCTTGTTGCCCTCACTCACCGAAGGTACGGTAAACGGTCAACGGGATGTTGTTAAGAATGAGCGAAGACAGTCGTATGAAAACAGGCCTTATAGAAAAGCTTCCTTGGAACTGCCGGCGCTTATGTACCCGAGGAATCATCCTTACTCATGGCCTGTCATCGGGTCGATGGAAGATTTGACGGCAGCCAGCCGGCAGGATGTAGCTGACTTTTTCACCAAATATTATACGCCATCGAATGCATCCCTGAGTATTGCCGGCGACATGGATGTGACTGAAGCCCGAAAGACTGTTGAAAAATGGTTCAGTGATGTCCCGGGTGGCAAGGCTGTGCCACCTCCCGATTTACCTGCTGCTTACCTCACTGAAGAAAAAAGAATTGTTGTAGAAGACAAAGTAGAATTGCCCAGGTTGATGATGGTGTGGCTCACACCTCCTGCATTTCATCCTGGCAATGCGGAACTGGATATTTTAGCCAACCTCCTGACCGAGGGAAAAAATTCCCGACTATACAAAAGGTTGGTGTACGACCTTCAGATTGCTCAATCAGTTTCTGCATTTCAGGACTCAAAGAAATTCTCTTCTGAGTTTTACCTCGTGGCGGACGCTCGTCAGGGCATTGGGCTGACACAACTGGAAAAAATCATTCAGGAGGAAATCAACATCGTGAAAATGCAAAACCCGCAGGAACGCGAAATGCAGCGCACGATCAATCAGATGGAGTCTAACTTTGTGCAACAAATGGAAAGTGCAGGAGATAAAGCCAATCAAATGAACAGTTATTATTATTACACGGGTAACCCTGACTACTTCAATGAAGACCTCCAGCGTTTCAAGGCCATCGGGGCGAGTGACATTTCCGCTGTCGCCCAACGTTATCTTAAAGATGAACAGCGCATTGTCATGAGCATCATACCGGAAGGAAAAATCGAATTGGCTGCTAAGAAAAATTAATCATAACTGAAGAATATCATGAAAAGCATTTCGCTCATCACTTGTATAGTTTTGATTAACCTTGGCACATTCGCCCAGTCACCTGATCGCCACGCACCCCCAGAACTGTCAAAAGCCAAGAACCTCCACCTTTCACCGATTCAGAAATTTTCCCTGTCCAATGGACTGAATGTGGTCTTGCTCGAGAAGCATACAGTTCCGTTGCTGGAAATTGACCTGCTGATTAAGACCGGTTCATTTGATGACCCTTCAGGCAAGGAAGGCCTGGCCAGCTTTGCGTTGGACCTGATGGACGAAGGCGCCAACGGGATGGATGCCTTGAAGCTGGCCGATGAGATTGACTTCATGGGTGCGAACATCAGCACATTCGCCGGTAATTTTTCCTCAGGCATTGATTGCTTAACACCCGTATCAAAGTTGGAAGCTTCTCTTAAATTAATGAGCGACATCGCGCTGAAGCCTACCTTTTCAGAAAGTGATATTGACCGCGTAAAAAAATCACGCATGAATGAACTCCTTAAGGACTTCGATGAACCCCGAATCATTGCCAGAAAGGCATTCGACAAGTTTATGTATGCGCCCAATACTCCTTATGGAAAATTTGCCAATGAGACCTCCATTCAATCTTTTAGCAAAGCTGATTTGGCATCATTCCATAAAACAAACTTCGTTACCTCCAACAGCACGTTGATTATTGTCGGAGACATTACCCGACAGGATATTACACCGCTTCTGGAAAAGTTTTTTGCAAGCTACCCTTCAGGCCCGAATCAACGGGCGACCAAGCCTATTCCACAGCAGGTAAAAGGAAGAGTAATTTATTTAGTAGATAAACCAGGTGCAGCACAGTCGGTGATTCGCATTGGCCGCATTGGAACCGCGCGTGATGACAAGGACTATGACAACATCGGAGTCATGAATACCATTCTTGGCGGATCATTTGCTTCAAGACTGAACACCAACTTGCGTGAAGAACACGGCTACTCCTATGGTGCTTCTTCAAGCTTTACTTTTTGGCCGATTCCTGGACCATTTCTCGCCAGTTCTTCCGTCCAAACAGATGTCACAGGCCTGGCCCTGAATGAGTTCTTCAATGAATTCAAGAAGATGCGGCTACCTATACCTGATGCCGATTTTGAGCGTGGAAAAAATTATGAAGCCCTTGGATATGCGGGTGACTTCGAAACCAATGCCAACATTGCATCTGCCCTGGCCGAGCTCGTGAGATTCAATCTGAAGGATGACTACTTTAACACTTATGTTGAGAAAGTGCTGGCCGTTAATAAGAAAGATATTGAGGCAGCAGCCAAAAAATACATTGTGCCCGAAAACATGATGATCGTAATCGTAGGGGACCGAAGCAAGATTGAAAAGGGCGTAAAGGCGTTGAACCTTGGCAAAATAACCACGCTCTCCATTGAAGATGTGCTTGGCAAAAAACCTCAACTAAAAGAGTAGCCAGGGAAATCAGCGGGGTCTTCGCTTCACACCCCTCACTGCCCCAGCCGACCAGGGATCTTCCGGCCAGGAATGTTTTGGATATCGCATCCTTAACTCCTTGCGCACATCGTGATAGGTGGTGCCCCAAAAACTTCGGAGGTCCTGAGTCACCTGAACAGGTTTGTATCCGGGAGAAAGTAAATGCAATAACACTTTTGTCCGCCCTTCATTCACCGTGGGCGTCTCCAGAAGTCCAAACATTTCTTGCAGTCGCACTTCCATTACTGGCGTACGGCCATCTTGAAAATACTGAATGGGTATCAACGAGCCACTCGGCACCAGCATGGTTGGAGGTGTCCATCCATCAAGTTTGGATTGAAGATTCCAGGGAATCAGTCCAAGAAGAATGGTCTTGACATTAAGTTTTTCCAATTCCGTAAGCTTATAGACCGAGATGAGGTAAGGTGAAAGCCAGGTCTCCAGGGATGCAATCAGGTGCTCATCGCTGACATCCGGCCACTCCTCATCTTTTCTCCAGGCTCTGATACTTTGAACACGCGCCTGTAGAGATCTGCTGTCCAATTCCCAACCCAGTATTCCAAGGCCCTTCTGTCTAATGACATCAATGATGACTTTGTTTTTCTCAAGCTCCGAAATTTTGTGCACCGGTTTGCTGTCGAGCAATAAACTCCCCACCCTTTTTTCCATTGCTGCAGCAACCATGCCACGCTCTTCATCCCAGCGAACAATTTGGGTTTCAATCGCCAATGCCATTAAATCATTTTCATGCACAGGAGCCGCCAAAAATATTTTCCCTTCTCGCTGTCCAGCGTCAAGTTGGGCAACACATAGCCATGATTCATGAATCAAGGGGTCCTGGGTTGGCAATTTGGCGACGCGTCCATTTGCCAAACCGTAGTAATCACTTTGTTGACCTTGCTGTCGCGCAATGCGTTCGGGATACGCAGCAATCACCAATCTACCTGCCGCATAGTGGTCGGGAGGTTCATTGCCGACAGGTATTTGTAAGATCTTTCTCCAGTTTGCTGACAAGCGTTCAATCCGTTCAAGGATATTTCTGTCTGCTAATACTTTTTCTCCACTTCTCCATTTGCGAAGCGTTTCAAGTCTGAGGGAGAGATCTGCTCCTGCCTCTTTGGGCAAAGGATCACGCTCTTCCAGAATAGCAGCAACATCACAGGCGATCGCTTTCTCTTGTTTACTGACCGCGGTCAACAGCAGGTGGGATACCCTTGGATGGGTTGGTAGCCTCAACATTTCCCTCCCTTTTGTTGTGATGCCTTTCTCATCAAGGGCACCCAATTCCATCAGCAATTCAGTGGCCTGGCTTACGGCGCCAGCGGGAGGCACCGTTATCCATAACAACCCGGAAATATCTTTGATGCCCCAAAGTGCAAGTTCGAGAACCAGCGATGCGAGATCAGCTTCCGTGATCTCAGGCTTTCTTTGAGGAACTAAACTTCGTTGAGTGGCTTCATCCCATAGCCGATAGCAAAGGCCCGGTCCCAGGCGGCCAGCACGACCTGCACGCTGGTCAGCAGAGTCCTTGGTCACGCGCATGGTCTCGAGCCGTGTCAAGCCGCTGCGTGGATCAAATCTGGGCACACGTGAAAGCCCTCCGTCAATCACCACACGAACACCTTCAATGGTTAATGATGTCTCAGCGATGGAAGTCGCAAGAACTATTTTTCGTCTTCCATCTTTTGCAGGAAGGATGGCCTCTTGCTGTTGCTGGAAAGACAAATCACCATAAAGGGGATAGATCGACGCTGAAACCTGCTCCTCATTTAATATCTGCTCGGTGCGTTTTATTTCACCTGAACCGGGAAGAAATACGAGGATATCCCCGGTCTCGTCTCTCATTGCTTTGCGAATGGCCTGAGCAGAACGAATGGCAAT
>JAYVEZ010000370.1:0-6289 GCA_043773645.1 Cytophagales bacterium | reverse complement strand
AAATCCACCCCCAAGACAGTAAACATTTCCGGTATTGTCGACGCCGCGCTCGCTTCTACTCCTGCTTGCGATGACAACAAGCCGTTCACACTGACGGCGACCACCACAGCGGTGGGTGCCAATTTCGGGTGGTTTAAGAACAACATCGTCCTTACGGGACTGACCACACCGACTATTAGTCAAACCGATGCAGCCACGTACAAAGTAGAGATCAGCAAAGCCACTTGCAAAGCTACCTCACAGCTCACGATCATTAAGGCTCCGTTGCCAGTGGGCAAGCTGCCAAACATCAAAATTATCTGCAACGATCCAGAGAACAAAGATCCGAATACAAACCAGGTTGATCTTGACCCAGGTAGTTTCACAAAATATAACTGGTTCAAGAACGAACTTGTAATCAACTACGCTCAACGTGTTTATACTGCCACAAGCCAGGGAAAATACCGTGTAGACATTACCAATTCATTTGGTTGCGTCGCTTCAGATGAGACGCTGGTCAGGAACGAATGCGTTCCCAAGATCGATGTACCCAACGCCTTCCGGCCCAGTTCCACGATTTCCGAAAACAAAGAGTTTTACATCTACAGTTTTTTTATCACCGACGCCAACTTCCAGGTCTTCCTTTACAATCGGTGGGGAGAATTGGTTTTCACGTCCAGTGACCGGTACTTTAAATGGAATGGTGGATACAACAACAGCCTTAGCCAGCCGCTGCCGGGAGGTTCTTATGCCTATGTGATTAAATACGTCAGTGCCTTTCATCCGGAGCGGGGCACCCAGGAACAGCGGGGAGGAGTCGTTCTGCTTCGTTAGTCATCGCACAACAACTTTCAAAATTCCTGTAGGATGAGTATCTATGCAGCAGCTATTTAAAAAATCCATCACCATGAAAAAATATTTGTTATTCTTTCTATTCGCCACCATACTGATGACGACCGCCGAAGCCCAAATCATTAAAACATCGCTTACGCTGACGGTCATTGATGAACTTGGAAACTCAGTAGAGGGGGCTTCCGTCAAGATCTTCGAGAAAGAGGCTGATTACCTTGCTGAGAAAAATCCTGCGGCTGAAGGCAAAACCGATGCCAAAGGAATTGTCAAATTCAAAGATCTAAAGACCCTTCCCTATTTTGTGCTGGCCCGCAAGGGTGACAAAGACAACGCCGGTGGCGGAGAGCAGACTGGCAAGCTGGAAGAACATAAATTCAACAAAGCCCGAATTGTAATCCAATGACGGGCAGTCGTGAATGGTTGGTAAATAAAATCCAATCGTATTCTATCCATCACCCGGAAGAGCAAAACACTGTCAAAAGGTTTCTCAATCTGCTAAATCACCCCGACGCTTTTCAGCGAATGCACCTGCCCGGGCACATTACAGGGTCAGCGTTCATTGTATCGGAGGATCACACCAAGACACTGCTTGTACACCATGCCAAACTGGACCGATGGCTTCAACCCGGTGGACACGCCGATGGTGACACTGATGTCGTGCGTGTCGCCATGAGGGAAGCCAATGAGGAGACAGGACTTCAGCGTCTTGAGTTGGTAACGCCCGAAATATTTGACCTGGACATCCACCCCATTCCAACCAGAAAAGATTTCCCGGCGCATGAACATTATGATATTCGCTATCTGGTGAAAGCCTCACCTGAGGAAAAGATTATTGTTAGTGAAGAATCGTTTGATGTGCGGTGGGTGCCACTGGATATCCTGGCTACCTACACCACCGAAAAATCTCTTCTTCGAATGAAGGAGAAGCTTTCGGCATTGAAAGCAAGGACCATTCATTAAGTCGATTGTCCATTTTTTCCTGCAATTTTGCAACATGGCTACCATCGGACAGGACATTGACTACGCCGGGCGACTTCTGGCCCAAGGCGAAGTAGTTGCTATCCCGACCGAAACCGTGTATGGTCTTGCTGCGAATGCCCTTGATGCGAATGTTGTTGCGAGCATATTCGCAGTAAAGAATCGCCCCTATTTCGATCCCCTGATCGTGCATGTAGCGTCGTGGGAGGAGGCCAAAAGATACGTGAAAGATCTGCAGCCCCAGGCAGAAGAACTGGCCAACAGATTCTGGCCAGGCCCCCTCACTTTGTTGCTACCGAAAAAAAGTATTGTGCCGGACCTCGTTACTTCCGGGCTTGATCGGGTAGGCATCCGTTGTCCGGCACATCCCCTTACGTTAAAATTATTAAACAGCGTTTCGTTTCCTTTGGCAGCTCCCAGTGCCAATCCTTTCGGATATGTTAGTCCCACCACAGCGCTCCACGTACAGGACCAGCTTGGAGATAAAATCCCATACATTCTCGATGGCGGGCCTTGCACCATAGGAATTGAATCAACGATTTTGGGTTGGGAAGGTCAGCAACCTGTTATCTATAGACTGGGAGGTGTGGGCCAGGAGCAACTTGAATCCATGCTCGGACCAATTCAGGTGCAGCCTCATTCCTCATCCAACCCTCAGGCGCCAGGGCAGCTGGAAAGTCATTATGCGCCGAACAAAAAATTTTTATTGGGTGAATTGAATGAATTGGTTGCTCGCAACCCGTTTCGCAAGCCAGGCATTCTTGCGTTTAGAAGACAGATATCAGGTGTTGATCCATCTCGCCAGTTGCTCCTCTCCCCTTCGGGCAATTTGAATGAAGCGGCCCGCAATCTTTTCTCCATGCTCCGTCAGCTCGATGCCATGGAGATTGATGGAGTATTGGCAGAAAAAGTTCCTGATACAGGATTGGGCCGCGCCATCAACGACCGGCTTCGCAGGGCCGCCTCTCAAAGTCAAGGGTAGACCATCCCCATTATTTCATCTTTTCCCTGGATGATTCCACATGTGGAATTAATTCCCCAACTGGATTATTGTCTCAATTCCTGTTCCCCTTCCTGCTGTCCTGTCGCCGTGGCATACGTTTTTGTGAGAATCTCCTCAAACACAATCACCATCAGTCAATATGGATAACGGAGATCAAACGGGGGTACCCATTATTTCTTACAAAGAACTCCGTTTTCAAAATGAAGAGAAAGAAAAGCGGGCTGCCGAATTGGTTATTGCTGATAAGGAACTGGCTTTCCAAAACGTAGAAAAAGAAAAGAGGGCTGAAGAATTGGTCATTGCCAACAAAGAGCTTGTCTTTCAAAATAAAGAAAAAGAAAGACGGGCCGCAGAGTTAATCATTGCCAACAAGGAACTGGCCTTTCAAAATGAAGAGAAAGAGAAAAGGGCTGAAGAATTGGTCATTGCCAACAAGGAGCTTGTATTTCAAAACAAGGAAAAAGAACGGCGCGCGGCCGAATTAATCATTGCCAACAAAGAGCTCGCATTCCAAAACAAAGAAAAAGAGAAAAGGGCGGCGGAGTTAATTATCGCCAACAAAGAATTGGCTTTTCAAAATGATGAGAAGGGAAAACGCTCAGATGAATTGACCATTGCTAACAAAGAGCTTGCCTTTCAAAACGAAGAGAAAGAGAAACGCGCGGCGGAACTGATCATTGCCAATGAAGAACTTGCTTTTCAAAATCAGGAAAAGGAAAAAAGAGCAGCTGAGCTATCCATTGCCAACAAGGAACTGGCCTTTCAAAATGAAGAGAAAGGTAAAAGGGCTGCCGAATTAACCATTGCCAATAAAGAACTTGCCTTCCAAAATGAAGAGAAGGGCAAACGATCGGCTGAGTTAACTGTTGCAAACCGAGAGCTAGCGTTTCAAAACGAAGAGAAGGGCAAGCGTGCCGCAGAGCTCACCATTGCCAACAAGGAACTTGCGTTTCAAAATGAAGAGAAAGAAAAAAGAGCGACGGAGCTAACCCTTGCCAACCGCGAACTTAAAAAGGCCGAAGATGACATCCGCAAACTCAATGAAGAATTGGAGCAAAAGGTAATCCAGCGCACTGCGCAATTGGAATCCGTAAACAAAGAATTGGAATCCTTCTCCTATTCTGTCGCGCATGATTTGCGCACGCCGTTGCGGGCCGTACATGGCTATGCCCGAATACTCAAGGAAGACCATGGAGCCCAATTGGATACCGAGGCCAACCGGATCATGAATAATATCATGGTCTATGCCACAAAAATGGGGAAACTCATCGACGACCTGCTTACTTTCTCACGCCTTGGCAGAAAGGAATTGGTGAAAGTGACCATTCCGATGCAAGATCTGGTGATGGGTATTTGCAATGAAATCAAAAATGAAAACAGCACACGAAACATTCAATTCAAAGTAAATGATTTGCAAACGGCGCTGGGCGATACCATTGCCATGAAACAAGTTTGGTTAAACCTGATTTCAAATGCTGTAAAATATTCTAAACTGAATGATGAGACCCTGATCGAAATAGAATCCGGAACACAGGGTGACGAGATCGACTATTATATTAAGGATAACGGTGTCGGCTTCGACATGCGGTATGCGAGCAAGCTGTTCGGCGTATTCCAGCGCCTGCACTCTGACGAAAAATTTGAGGGTACCGGGGTTGGCTTGGCCATTGTCCATCGCATCATTGCCAAGCATGGCGGAAGGGTGTGGGCAGAAGGCAAGGTGAATGAAGGCGCAACGTTCAGTTTTTCCCTGCCTAAAGCTACTCAAGAATAAAATGGATGCGCCATCAGAACATGATGAACACAGAACTTCAACTTTATAATCATAGCCTATGAACCAGAAAGTAGAAGTCCTCCTAGTGGAAGACAATTCCAGCGACGCTGAGATGACCATTCGTGCATTGAAAACAAATAAGCTGGCGGACAAGCTTTTGCATGTCAAAGACGGCGCAGAAGCCTTGGATTTTCTCTTTTCAGAAGGTGCTTACGAAGGCAACCATTTGGGGGTGCTACCCAATGTTATTCTACTCGACCTCAAGATGCCAAAGGTGAACGGTAAGGAATGTTTGAGAAGAATCAAAGTAGACGAAAGAACAAGAAAAATTCCCGTGGTGATTCTTACCTCCTCAAAGGAAGATCCGGACATAAAAGAGTGCTACGACCTGGGTGCCAATGGTTATGTCGTTAAACCTGTAGAGTTCGATGCGTTTCAGAAAGCCGTTTCTGATCTGGGTTTGTACTGGCTCATCGTCAACGCTCCACCCCAATAATTAACCAATACCACAAAGCAATATCAACAACCATCAAACACCTAAAACCACACCAACATGTTACAAGAAATTGAAGTTCTTCTGATTGAAGACAATGAAAGCGATGCGGAAATGATTATTCGGGCCCTGAAGAAAAGTAATTTGGCAAACCAACTTTTACGCGTGAAAGATGGCGCCCAAGCCCTGGACTTCCTCTTTTGCGAGGGAAGTTACCAGGGAAGGCAGATCAAGAGCCTCCCCAAAGTTATCCTGATTGATTTAAAAATGCCCCGGGTCCATGGAAAAGAATGCCTCATGAGAATTAAGATGAATGACCGAACACGGAAGATTCCGGTCGTCGTCATCAGTTCGTCCAAGGAGCATCTCGACATCAACGAATGTTATGACCTGGGAGCAAACGGTTATGTTGTGAAGCCCGTAGACTCTGAAGCATTCGAGAAGGCGATTACCAACCTCGGATCGTATTGGTTGGTCCTGAACGAACCATTGCAATAGCGGCAGCCCTTCATCTTCAAAATTTTTCTTCTATTCCAAGTCCAAATAGTGCAAAATCATATTTGACGGGGTCTGCGGGGTCAAATTCTCTGAGCTGTGCCGTGAGGTCCAGGGCAGTTTGCCAGTTCATGGCCTTGCCCTTGATTAATTTTAGCTTTCTGGCAACCCGCTCGACATGCAAGTCAACAGGACACACGAGCTGGCGGGCGGAAATATTTTTCCAGATTCCAAAATCCACACCCTGACTATCTTGTCGCACCATCCACCGCAGGTACATATTGATGCGTTTGCAGGCGGATCTTCGTTCGGGCGTTGCAATGTGCTTCCGTGTTCGGGCAGGGTAATCCGGGAGACCAAAGAATTGATTGTGAAAATTAATCAATCCCTTCTCCACAGTAACTTCTTCGCGGGCCACCATAAACAATTCCTCCAACGAATCATGATGTGCATACCACGATCGCAAGAAAGCGATGAAATAAAGCAAGTCAGTTGTATTGAAAGTACGGTGCTTGAAACCAACCAGTCTTTTCAGATCCGCGGGTCCGTGATGAAGAACAAAATCGTAGGGGGTTCTGTCCATTCGGTTCAGCAGTTCATCGCACTTTTTTATGATGGTAATCCGTTGTCCCCATGCCAGTATGGCGGCAAACAAACCTGAAATTTCTATGTCTTGCTTTTTGGTAAACCGGCGGGGTATCGAGATTGGGTCATT
>JAYVEZ010000369.1:0-3241 GCA_043773645.1 Cytophagales bacterium | reverse complement strand
ACAAGAACCTACGCTCCGGTACTGATTGAGGTATTGAGGGAATTAAGGCAACAGATTCACGGACTTGTCCACTGCAGTGGTGGAGCACAAACCAAAGTGCTGCACTTTATTGAAGACCTGCATGTTGTTAAGGACAACCTATTTGAGGTTCCGCCCCTTTTCGAACTTATCTACGAGCAGAGTGCCACTTCCTGGCAAGAGATGTACAAGGTCTTCAACATGGGTCACCGGATGGAAGTTTATTTGCCGAAGCAATTTGGTGATCGGGTGATAGAAATCTCAAAAAGTTTTGGCGTGGATGCGAAGGTTATCGGTCATGTTGAGTCCATGCCCGGAAAGAAAGTGACGATCATGAGTTCCCACGGCGAGTTCACCTATCAATAGATCACATTATCCGGCCTTCAGAATAATCAACTCTACCCGGCGGTTACGGGCCCGGCTCTCTTCGTTTTCATTGGGTGTGAGGGGTTTTGTCTTGCCATACCCTTTTGCTTGAAACCGCTCATTTACAATCCCCTTACTTTTTAAATAGGTTACAACACTTTCGGCCCGGCGTTGGGACAATTTTATATTGTATTTGGTCGTCCCTACATCATCGGTGTGGGCGGCAATTTCAATGATGATGGTTGGATTTTGCAGCATCAATTCGATTACCCGATCCAGTTCTGAATACGATGAACCCTTGATCTCTGCGGAGTTGGTTTCAAACGTTATGTTGGTGAGCGTAAGGGACGCACCCTCTTTGATTGGTTTAACCTCTGCATTGAGGCGATAGACACCATCTTGTTCAGGCATTCCTCCTCCGGCCACAACATTCGTTGTAGAAAAAAAATACCCCTTGTCACTGCTGGCCACCACCTGATACCGATCGCCCTTGCGCAAATACACCGACTCCCCAGACTCTGCGATGATCACCTCATCCTGGGTGGTGTTATTAAATGTCACTTTTGTCCTTACCCTTTTGTTGCTGGTGATATCTGTCACTTCTGCCGAGAACCTCACTTTGTCATGGACCATGGCGAATGTAAGAGCGGTATCGGCTTTGAAGGTTTGGAAATTGAAGATCAGGGGCTGCTTTACTTCCTGATAATCGGTGGATGTGACAGTGAATTGATATTGGTGACTGGTTTCCAGTTCAACACTCTTTGCCGGCAGCCCCACCTTGACCGAATCCTTCCACACCTGAATACCTAGCTCGTTTGATACCAGAACCAGCGCATCCACCGGCATCTTTAGATCACGATCCATGGCGATGAGTGAAGCCCGGTAGGCTGATTTGAGATTGATGTTCAAATCGATCTCCTCATACACTTCCTGCTTCTTCAGATCAAACTCTTTTACTTCTTTTACATATCCCAGGTTATAGAACTCCACCCTGAAACGTGATCCGGCTGCTATGACCAGGCTGAATCGACCGTCATAGGGATTGTTAGTCAATTTTACTTTCTCGTGTGTATCAAGATTGGTTACTTCAATGATACTGGACAGTGGGAATCCTTTCTTTTCTGTGCGGACGAATCCCTGCACCGTTACGTTGGTGGATTGGCGGTATTCAACAGGAATGGGCATGGCATAAATATCGTTCTTCGTGTAGAAGTATATGATATTGCCAGCGGCCGAGATGGTGGGAGACTGATCGTTTTCTGTTGAGTTGATAAAATCCAAAGGCCTTGCCGTGGTCCATTTACCTTCAACTGTCTTTCTGGATTGGAACAAATCGTATTTACCCTTGCCACCGGGTGTGATGGCCGAGAAAATCAATGTGTGATTGTCAGCCATGATGCGGGGGTCGCGCACGCACCCCAGGTTTATTTGATCGGGAAGTTTTTTCGGCTGTCCCCACCGTCCATCTGGTTGCAGTTGTGAGACATAGATTTCAAAACAGTTCTCCTTGGTTTTCCGGTCGACCGGGTCGATGAAATTAACGCGTGTGAAGTAAAGGGAATTCCCGTCTGCGGAAATCGAGGGAAACCCTTCGTAGCCTTCGGTGTTGATGGGTGGGCCAACGCTTTTGGGCTCGCCCCATTGGGTGTTATCAAGTCGTTCGGCATAAAAAATATCTTCGCTGGTCGTTACCCCATTGATGAATGCGGTAAAGTAGATACGGTTGCCGTCATAACTCAGGCTTGGGCCTGCCAGAAAGCTGCACTTGTCATTGATCGCGGAGAGGGGAACGGCTTCGCGCCAGGTACCATCCGGATTCCGGGTAGATTCAAAGAGTTCCCAACGTTCCGTATTGCGTTGTGAATTTCTGTTGCTTTGAATGATCATGGTATTACCGTCCGCACTGATGGTGGGGGCAAATTCAATGAATTTTTCCGTGCTGATTCCGTCGACCCGGTGTGGCTCCTCCTTGATTTGTTGCGCGCAAAGGGTGGCATGGGTGATCGTCACCCCTAAAATTATTTGCAAGCACCATGATGCCAGACGTATCATAGCGCTAAAAATAATCTTTTATCGGCCAATGAGCACAAAGGCACCCCAATAAAAGGGAGCTTCGTATTTCTTCTTCAATTCAAGTTGTGCCTGCCGGAAAGCGGCCGCCTTGTCTTTGGACACCAAAAAATTTGAATAGAAACCAATCATCAGCTCTTCGGTGGCTTCGTCACTGACTTTCCATAGGCTCATGACAAGGTTATTTGCACCGGCCACCAGGAAGGCTCTCTGCAGACCGTACACACCTTCCCCGTTTCTGATTTTCCCTGAACCGGTTTCGCATGCAGAAAGAATGACGAGGTCTGTGTGATCCAGTGTAAGATTCATTACTTCAAGCGCCGTCAGGATACCATCCTCTTCATTCGCGACGCCCGATTTTGGTTCACCCACCAGATTTTTTTCAACACCTGCCAGCAACAGTCCTGATCGGGTGAGTGGATTATCATGCGCAAGGGATGGATCCTTTGAGTAGATGATGGGTGTTTCTTCCTCTTTTTCCGGGATGAAGAAGCCATGGGTCGCAATGTGCAAAATATCAGGACTATGAATGTTTTTGATTTTTTCCTCTGACGCTTCCTTGTTCATATAAGAATTTACTTTCCACTGATTTTTCTTTAATAACTGTTCGATGTTCAATATTTCTTCCTTAGTACCCGGGAGGTCGGCCACGCCACCTTTTACGATTTCAGAGATGGCGGTATTTCTGGTGAGTGCTGTCAAATTCACGGTGGAGACTGGTTGGCTGGACCTAAAGTCCGGAAAGCCAAACAGGCTGGCGGATGGAGTTGTTGAAAGTGTCCCTGGA
>JAYVEZ010000368.1:0-2219 GCA_043773645.1 Cytophagales bacterium | reverse complement strand
ATGACCGAACTGGAAATCACCAAGGCAACCAGAAATAAAACTGTTTTCATAAGACTTTCTTGGATTTCTAATTTTTGGCCACAAAAACAAAATCACTATCGGGTTTGTCATCGCCAAAACTTCCCATCCGTGGCTCGGACTTGAGTTTTTCTATATACGCCTTGAGTTCAGACAACGTCAAAATGTGGTCGCTTCCACCGCCGTCGGTAAGCGCTTGCAAAAGCTTTAGCGTAAAAGGTGAATGTTTGCCGGGAATACCGTCGCTGACGTACTCCTTCCCTCCTGAAGTAAGATACTTTCGGGTCCGTCGGCTGAGCTTGCGCACCAAAAACTCCTTATCGGAGGCATCGTCCCCTTCCATGCCCCTTGTTCTGGCTATCACCGGGTCGAACGTACCCCCAAAGCAAACATCCATCGCCAGAAAAATATGCTCGCTCGGAATGTTACTGACCACCCCACGCAATCGGTTATGCGAAATGTAGGTGGTCTTGGCCTTGTCGTTTTGCAACGAATTCTTGGCCACCACAAACCCTTCTCCAAAGTTTTCATCAAAATATCCGTGACCTGCAAAGAAGATCAACAGTTGATCCTGAGGTTTAAATTTTCGGTGTCCATACTCAGCCAGCTTGATAAATACGTCATCCAGGTTGGGGTTTTCAACAATCTCCGTTTCAAACCCGTACTTTTCCCTCAGCACTTTGGCAATGCTGTGGGCGTCATCCACCGGGTTGACCAGGTCTGCCCAATTGTCGTATTGGTCGGTAGCAAACAGAAGTGCATAATCTTTGCGGTCAATGGCAACCGCGTTGGATAATGCATCGGTACCCACCAGTACAGATCTTGAACTGCTGATTCTTCCTCCATTGACGTTCTCGGCTACGATTTCGATCACGTTCAGACCATCCATCAGTTTGATCGGCTGTACGATTGTATATACTTCCACCTGGCCAATGTCTATTGGCTTTTCCCCCCTCGGAGTAGTTCCATTTCCGATCACAATGTTGATCGATTTGATTTCTATATCAGAAAAAACCGTGGCTTCGATATCCAACGAATTACCGGTGCTGTTGGTGTATTCCTGTTGCGGGGTTTTCCAGGTGATGAACGGCAGCGAAACGGCAACACTGGAATTGGTAGGATTCTTAAAGTTGAGGATAACGTCGTTGGTTTTGCCGGAAAAGTTTTGTGCAAAAACCAGTGGCATGCCGGCCACAAGCAGAAGGGTCAATACCATTATTAATTTTTTCATAGCTGCTCGATTTAAACTATTATTTCAAAACAACCCTGCCCATTTGAGCAGGCATATTCGTGCTGGTAAGCCAGTAGATGTACATCCCTTGTGCAACTCGCCCCCCATGATCATCGGCGCCGTCCCAGACCCCTTCGTGGTAGCCCGGTTCAAAACGACCGTTAACCATTTCGCGTATTTTCCGCCCCATCATGTCATACATCGCAATCTGGACATCGGGTCGGTCAACGCTCGTAATAAAAGGAATCGTGGCGCTTTGGGTAAACGGATTGGGATAAGCCCTGCCCAGGCAGTTGATATCCGGTGAAAGGCTTTTTTCATCCACACCGAAGAAGATCTTGAACGGATGCTTTTCGCGGATTTCAAAACGATAGCTGCCTACTTTTTTCATATCAACGATCATATTGGCGGCCACATCATAGAGCAGGAGTTGTGCTGCGTTATCGCCGAGCGACTGATTGTCCCAAGTCATAAGGGCTTCATGGTCGTCAAAATTAGACTCCACGTCAAAGTCCCAATTGTAATGCGTGTCAGTGGGAACGATATCGCGGCTAAACTTTTGAGTATGATAGTCGGAGTGGTAAGAATTCATCTCCAGGTAGTTGACAAACCGCGGCGGCGTAAAATCATCAAATCGATCGTAGCCTTGCCGAGCGTCCAGGTGCATACCTGGACCCGAGTAGTTATTGTATGTAGTGCCTTGGCCGATCTTAATCGGTACAAACCATTGAGATTGATCAATGGATCGGGTCTTTATATCATTTGATTCTGCTGCACCGATTCTTCCTTGTTTTATGGTAACGGGCATGGTAAGTTGGATGGGGGTGTTTGAATGAACAAACCCCCCTCCCCAGGCATTCAGAATGGCAGCGTCTTTGTTAAAGGTTATATGTTGTGGATCATAGGTGTACAAGCTGCCAACACCACTAATACCCGGCACATTTGCGTTTTGGGCCTATAGATCTCCCCA
>JAYVEZ010000367.1:0-2173 GCA_043773645.1 Cytophagales bacterium | reverse complement strand
TAGCCACAGATTGCACAGATTACCACAGATTAATACATCTGTGAAAATCTGTGTAATCTGTGGCTTGAAAATACTATACACGTGCGGCAAGTAGCAGCTCAATGTTCTTGAACTTCATCCCAAATTTTCTGGCCACGGATTCGTTTGTCAATCCTCCTTTGTAGGTATACACGCCCTTCATGAACCACTTGTGAGAGAAGATCATCTCCTCCACGCCGCCCTCCTCCGCTGCACGCAGGATGGTGGGCGTAAAAATGTTGCTTAAGGCTGTGGTCGCAGTATGGGCGACCCGGGAGGCCACATTGGGCACACAATAGTGAATCACATCATACTTGCGAAAGATCGGCTTGGAGTGCGTAGTGATCTCTGACGTGGCAATACAGCCACCCTGATCAATGCTTAAATCAATAATCAGCGAGTTCGGCTTCATGTGACTTACCATCTCCTCTGAAACCACATGCCGGGCACGACCTTTTTCAGCGCGCAGTGCTCCGATCACGACGTCCGCTGATTTCAGGCTGTCGCCGAGGGTAACGGTGTCGATCGTGGAAGTATAAAACTGATGACCTAACGTATGCTTGATTCGCCTTAGTTTGTACAAATGATTATCGAAGACCTGAATCTCAGCCCCCAAACTGAGGGCAGCACGGGCGGCGTATTCGGCCACAGTCCCTGATCCAATGATGACCACTTTTGTCGGAGGAACTCCGGTAATGCCACCCAGGATAATTCCCTTCCCATCGTGCACAGAACTCAGGTATTCCGCTGCAATCAGCATCACGGTACTGCCGGCAATTTCACTCATCCCCCGGATGATCGGCATACCACCCACCTTGTCTTCAATAAATTCCCACGCCAAGGCGGTGATTCTTTTCTGTAACAATGCGTCGATAAAATTTTTCTCCAGATGACCTACCTGAAGCGCGCAAATCAAAGTTTGCCCGGGCTTGAAATATTCCATCTCCTCCAGTGTAGGAGGCTCTATTTTTAATACGATGTCAGCCTTGTACACTTCCTGGGGTGAATAAACAATTTTTGCTCCGGCCTCGCTGTATTGCTTGTCACTAAATTTAGATCCGGTGCCAGCTTTAGTCTCCACCCAAACCTCATGCCCTTGCCGTACCAACAATGCCACAGCATCGGGGGTCAAGCTGATTCGATTTTCCTGGAGTGATATTTCTTTTGGCAGTCCGATGAAGAAGGCATGATTTGCCTTTTTTACTTTCATCAGTTGTTCCTGTGTGTAGAGGCCCGCTTTCGCCAACGTCTCAAATCCCGTTTTTGTCTTCGCCGTCATGGTCGCTGATACTCAATTTTTCTGTGATGAGGTCCTGATATTCCTATTCTGATTTTAAGACATTCCGCCGGCGTCAGAGAACCCAATTTTTCAGGCCACTCCACAAGGCAATGCTGTCCTGAATCCAGATATTCCGCCGTGCCTATGTCGATGACTTCCTTTTCGTTCTTGAGCCGATACAAATCAAAGTGATATAATTTGTCACCGACACCGGTATTATATTCATTGACAATTGAAAAAGTGGGGCTGCTCATGGTCTCGGTTACACCCAGTATTTCCCCGATGGCTTTGATTAGGGTTGTTTTCCCCGATCCCATTTCGCCTTCCACGAGCCATACACGGATATTCCCTGCTGCCGCTAGAAGTTCTCTCGCCACTTCCTTCAACTGGCCCAGGTCAATGTCACGTCCGCGTGCTATCGGCTGCCATGCCTCAGGCATTTTTCGAAGATAATAAAATTAGTGGAATGATCATCTCCTCCAGGCTAACCCCTCCGTGCTGAAAAGTATCTTTATACAGACTTACATAATAGTTGTAGTTGTTGGGGTAAGCGAAAAACTGGTCTTCAATGGCAAACACGTAGCTCGTGGAGACATTGTTCTTTGGCAAGAAGAATCGTTCTGGCTTGGGCTGAGCCATGATCTTGTCTCCATCATACCCCAGGTTCTTTCCTTGTTTATACCTCAGGTTGGAATTGACTGCGCGGTCACCGATAATCTTGAAGGGCTTCTTGACCCGGATGGTGCCGTGGTCGGTGGTGATAATCACCCTGGCCTTTCTTTCAGAAATTTTCTTCAGAATTTCAAGGAGGGGTGAATGTATAAGCCATGATTTGGTAATCGATCGGTACGCCGCTTCGTCGGGGGCCAGTTCGCG
>JAYVEZ010000366.1:0-2023 GCA_043773645.1 Cytophagales bacterium | reverse complement strand
AGTAGGCGATTCCATAGGCTTTCAGGTGGTCGGCCTGTTTGCCATCCATGGGGATGAGGACATAATTTGCCCTGGCAGTCAGGCCGGCAATCAAAAAGCAAAACAAAAGGAGAAGGCGCATCGTTAGAGGTAACATCTCAAAGTAACAAATTATTGAATAGAATAATCCAGAGACAGAACGTAAAAGGCGGTATTTTTGAGGCGAAATAATTGATTTTTTTCTTATCCGATGATTGAAAACCTAAAAGAAGGCCTCCGTTCTGTGCAGGCCAACCTGTTGCGGTCCGTGCTCACTGCCTTGATTGTAGCCATCGGCATCACCTCGCTGGTGGGCATTTTGACGGCCATCGATGGGATCGAATACTCGGTCTCTGAAAGCCTTTCATCTTTGGGTGCCAATACTTTCGACATCAACTCCAGAAGGAACCGCGGCTCCAGCCAACAGGGCATCATGAAGAAAGTATATAAGCCACTTCAGATGAATGAAGTGCAACGGTTTATTGACCTCTATCAGTTTCCGGCGAGCGTGAGTTTGTCGGCCGACCTCACAGGCATTGCCGAAGTGAAGCACGGCTCCAAAAAGACCAATCCCAACATCGGCGTGGTAGGGATCAATGAAGAGTACATGGCCATTAAAGGACTTAACATTGACAAGGGAAGAAATTTCTCTTCTCTGGAAATACAATATGGTACCAAAGGTGTGATCCTGGGAAAAAAAGTATTGGATGCTATTTTTGAATCCAATGAAGATCCCATCGGTACCGAAATTTCATTCAAGGGCACCCAGTTCCGTGTCATCGGCGTGTTGAAAGAAAAGGGCCAACTGGCGGAAGATAATTATGACAACATGGTATTCATTCCGGTGATTGTTGCGAATCAGATGGCCTCGGGCCGTGGGTTGGATTACAGCCTCACCGTGGGTGTGCCTGAACCGACCCAAATGGATCTTGCGATGGGAGAGGCCACGGGTCTCATGCGTTCCATACGACGCGATCAGATCAAGGATGAAAACTCTTTTGAACTGGACAAAAGCCAAACATTGAGCGAGCAGCTCGAAGGCATTACCAGCGCCTTGCGGTTTGGTGGCTTTGGTGTTGGATTCATCACATTGCTTGGAGCAGCCATTGCCCTCATGAACATCATGCTTGTATCTGTTACCGAGCGTACCCGGGAAGTGGGTGTTCGCAAAGCATTGGGAGCTACCCCCCTTCGCATCCGGCAGCAATTTGTAATCGAAGCCATCGTCGTTTGTCTCATTGGCGGTGTGGCCGGCGTTCTCCTGGGTATCCTGATTGGGAATGTGATCTCCCGTGCCATCGGCATCAACACGTTTGTATTGCCTTGGTTATGGATGATGGTGGGGATGGGGGTCTGTATTTTTGTGGGATTGCTGTCGGGATATTATCCGGCGTACAAAGCTTCCAAATTGGATCCTATTGAATCGTTGCGGTTCGAATAGATTGAGAATAGTTCAGTCTATTCTGGATTCCCAGCTTCTCAATTCTCAACTTCTCAATTACCTTTGCCATCCCATTTCGGAGAGATGCCAGAGCGGCTGAACGGGGCGGTCTCGAAAACCGTTATACCTGCAAGGGTATCCAGGGTTCGAATCCCTGTCTCTCCGCACTAAACCACTACTCATGTTAGTCCGAATTTGAAAGAGGGCATTGGCAGCGAGGGACGCTGGTCGTGGATTTGCCTGTCCGACTGGAGTTATCCTGGCGGGCAATCCCGACCCACTTCGGAGCCGCAATCTCATTCGGAGCGGATTTGTAATCTATATTACTTTCAGATTTTAATGCACGCTGTATGCTGAAAACGTCGTGAAAACCAGATTTTTCCTGGAGAATTGGTTCTATAGATTCGCACCATGGGATTTAAGTATGCCATCCGCAATGACAAACTTCACTTTCTTACCCATACCGTTGTGGATTGGATTGATGTGTTCACCAGGAGGGAATTGGCCAGCATTGTTGTCGACTCCCTCAACTATTGCATAGAGAATAAGGGGTTGGAGGTTTAC
>JAYVEZ010000365.1:0-4590 GCA_043773645.1 Cytophagales bacterium | reverse complement strand
TTTCGGTCTACCAGAGCGTCGATGATTGAAACAACTCCCTGATAACCGAAGTTAAGGAGCATGGCATCTTCCTTCTTGACAAAGTCCGCCAACTGTTTTTCAAATTCCAGGTGCTGTACCGAGTTACCCGACATCATGCGGGCACCCATGGGATAGGCTAGTCCATATTTTATGGTGGCTTCAGAATCTGCTTTACGAACTTCGGGGTGATTGGCAAGTCCTAAATAATTATTCAAACTCCAATTGAGCACCTCACGACCCATAAAGGTCATGCGGGGACCTATCTCGCCTTCGAGCTTGGGAAAGAAAAAATAATCATCGGGCAGGTGTGAATATTTAGCCAGGGGTCCAGCCTCCATCCGCAGTTTTTCAAACAAATCGACCATTATTGCTTGGTTTTAAGGTTTAAATTTTGCGCAAATTTAAGGAAAATAATGATTCCAAAGGTGTTTCCAGACAAAGTGGGGTATGGCCGGAATCTCATCAATTAAGAATTTATTCATAGCATTGCATCGCACTCTCCGATATGACGAAAATCAAGAAACTATTGGTCGCTAACCGAGGCGAAATTGCCTTGCGAATTATGCGAAGCGCAAGGGAACTTGGCATCAAGACAGTCGCTGTCTATAGCGAGGCAGATCGCCAAGCCCTCCACGTGCGATTTGCCGATGAGGCTGTCTGCATCGGCCCACCCCCTTCGGCAGAATCATACCTTCGGATGGATAAGATCATCGCCGCCGCACAACAGACCGGTGCTGATGCCATCCACCCAGGCTATGGTTTTCTATCTGAAAACGAAGACTTTGCACAGGCGGTGATTGACTCCAATCTAATCTTCGTTGGGCCTCCGCCGCATGCCATTCAGATTATGGGCAATAAACTTGCTGCCAAAAATGCTGCGGCAAAGTTCAATGTGCCCTTGGTGCCTGGCACCGCAGAGCCCATCACCGATATCGGCAAAGCAAAGAAAATCTCAAAAGAAATTGGATACCCTGTCCTGATCAAGGCCAGCGCCGGCGGTGGCGGCAAAGGAATGCGAGTTGTAAACAATGAAGCCGAGTTCAACGAGCAAATGGAAAGGGCGGTCAGCGAGGCGACCTCGGCATTTGGAGATGGTTCTGTCTTCATCGAAAAATATGTGACAAAACCGCGCCACATCGAATTCCAGATCTTTGGAGATCAGCATGGCAAAGTTGTACACCTTTTTGAACGCGAATGCTCGATCCAGCGAAGGCACCAGAAAGTGATCGAGGAGGCACCCTCATCCGTGCTGACACCTGCCCTTCGAAAAACCATGGGTGAAGCTGCCGTCAACGCCGCCCGCTCTTGTGGCTATTTTAATGCCGGAACCGTCGAATTCATTCTCGATGAAAACAAGAACTTCTACTTCCTGGAAATGAATACGCGCCTCCAGGTTGAGCACCCGGTGACCGAACAGATCACGGGCCTGGATTTGGTAAAACTTCAAATTCGGATAGCGGAAGGAGAAAAAATACCATTCGCGCAAGATGATTTACGAATCCATGGCCATGCGATCGAAGTGAGGGTGTATGCAGAAGACCCTGCAAATAATTTCTTGCCGGATATCGGAACCTTGAAGACCTACCGGCGTCCGCAGGGTCATGGTATCAGGGTAGACGATGGCTTTGAGGAAGGGATGTCCATCCCATTCTATTATGACCCCATGATTGCCAAGATGATATGCCATGCTGAAAACAGAATGGCGGCGATCGAGAAGACCATCCGGGCCATCGATGAATACCAGATCACGGGTGTTGCCACCACCCTTGGATTCTGCAAGTTCGTCATGCAGCATGAAGCTTTCCGTTCTGGCAATTTTGATACGAAATTTGTGGAACAGCATTTTAATCCTGAGGTCTTGAACGTGGTGGATGCTGACGCCCATGTGGGATCACTGGCAGCCGTGCTGGCGGCAAAACTTTTTGATGAGCCAAAGCGTGAAGCAGGCAAACCCCAGCCATCCACAGGAACCAATCACTGGAAAAAGAATCGAACTTAGCCTCAATTCTCAGCTTATACTTCAATTTAGATCATGGCAGAAATTCAGCCGCTTCGGGCATGGAGATACAATCAGGAACTGGCACGCAACATCGACTCGTTGACTTCGCCGCTCTTTGACGTCGTCTCCGACAGGCAACGCGAGACGCTCTACAAAAATCAGTACAACAGCATCCACCTGTCAGTGCCCCTCGGTCCTGATGCTGCCCTGAAAGCTTCATTGGCCCTGGAACAATGGAAAAGTGATGGTGTCATCATCCAGGATCACCTCCCTGGCATGTATGTGTATTACCAATATTTCAAGCTGGCAGGATCCTCAAAAGAGTATTGCCGGAAGGGGATCATCTGTAACATCCGGGCCTACGACTGGGAAGAAAAGGTTATTCTCCGCCATGAGAATACAATACCCAAATCTGTCAATGACCGCGTGGAGCTGTTGGAGAAAACCCTTCTTCATGTCAGTCCAACCCATGGACTTTATACTGATCCAACATTTGAAGTGGAAGGGTACATGGACGAAGCCATTGAAAATCCTATCTATGAGACGGAGGATTACCAGGGCGTTCGGGATGTACTGGCCGTAATCCAAGATGCGCAAGTGATCACCCGCATCCTTCAGGTCTTCAAAAATAAGACAATCATTCTGGCTGATGGACATCATCGCTACGAGAGTTCGCTGGTGCTTAAACATAAGAAGCAGCTTGAAAACAAACATGACACCGGCAAGGAAGGTTATCACTTTCACCTGATGTTCTTGTCGAATACCGAATCCGACGACCTCAGAATATTGCCCACCCACCGACTCATTCGCAGCATTCCCGACTTCACAGAGGAAAAAGTGCTGCGAAAGCTGGCGCCCTATTTCACCATTCGGTCCATCGAGGAGCCGGACGCTCTCTGCGATATCATTCTTGGCAAGCCATGGACCTTTGGATTGCTTTTCAAGGAGAATGCCTATAAGATAAGGTTGATACCTGAGGCTTTCCTGCATTTCCATTGGCCATTTCCAGATGAAATCAAGAAACTGGACCTTACCGTGATGCATTACTTTATCATCGAAAAAGCATTGGGCATTCCGGGCCGGGACCAACGACAATCCGAACACATTGACTTTGACAGAAGCTTCTCCGATTGTCTCACCAAGGTGATGCGGGGAGACGTACAAATGGCAATCATCACCCAGGAGGTCTCCATCGAAGAAGTAAAGCGTGTGTGCGCCAGCGGTTACACCATGCCACAGAAGTCAACCTACTTTTATCCCAAAGTAATCTGCGGATTCCTGTTTGGTTCTATCCGGGAAGACGAATTCAGAACACCTCCCTTTTCACCCCTGCATTCGCTATGAATTTTACCCGCCCGCTTATCCTTGCCTCCACCTCGCCGCGTAGACAATTTCTCATGAAGGAGGCGGGATTCAAGTTCCAGATTGAGAAGCCAGATGGCGACGAGGGTTTCCCCGATACGATGCCGGTAGCACTTGTGCCCACATTTCTGGCTGAGAAAAAAGCAAGGTCAGTGGCAAGTCAGATCACGGATGAAATCGTCATCGCCTCCGACACCGTGGTCATATTGGACAACAAGATTCTCAACAAGCCGGCCAATACTGAAGAAGCCATGGATATGCTATCGCGGTTGTCAGGTGTTACCCATGCTGTGATTACTGGCGTATGCCTGCTCGGAAAAGAAAAGGTTGACATATTTGACGATCGAACCGATGTAACATTCAAGAAATTGACTCCAGCCGAGATTCGCTTCTACGTCGATACCCATAAACCTCTTGACAAAGCAGGGGCTTACGGTGCGCAGGACTGGCTTGGGATGGTGGGCATTGAACGGATCGCAGGATCTTACTTCAATGTAATGGGATTGCCGATGCACAAAGTATATGCGCATCTTCTGACCTTCTGAACCCTCCTATTGATTCTGGAGCGTCGACAGCAGTTGCTCTTTCTGGATAGTTAGGGAGCACTTAAAGTGGCCCTGAGGGCATTGTCGGTGTCCGTGTAATCCACAAGGACGGCAGGATAGTGTTTCAGTCGTCTGCACCACAAATGATTGGTCCGACAAGGGCCCAAAACCGAACTCCGGTACTGTGGAGCAATAGATGGCGGTCACTGGCGCATTCAATGCAGACGCGAGGTGCATGGGTGCAGAGTCATTGACATAATTCATCCGGGCATCCTTCATCAGGGCCGCTGATTCAAGCATAGACAAAGTGCCGGCCAGGCTGGTGACCCGGTCGTTCCCTACCCCACCTATAATATTTTCACACAAGGCGCGATCATTGCCGGCACCCAATAAATAAACTTTCAAATCAGATGGAACAGACGATAAGAACTCAATCCATTTCTCAAAAGAAAATTGTTTGGTAAACCACACCGAGCCTGGCGACACGGTGATGTAAGGATGTGATTTGAACGGCAAGACTTTGGCAAACTGGTCAGTTGATGGGTATAACCTTGGTTTGCTCCTCTCCTTTCCTACAAGGAATTCGATCAAGCCATGATTTCGTTGTACTTCATGAAGGCCAGCCATCGAATGCGGGAACCTTCTTGAAAACATAAATGACAA